>NZ_CATKPV010000045.1:0-136695 GCF_949768135.1 Bacillus sp. IT-79MI2
CATAGGACATGCTTTTTTATATCTTATAGCGTTTCCGAATTCATATGAATGAACAAAATAATACCGGCAACCACTAATATCATAATAGAACCTGCAAATAATGTAATTGCAACAAATACGAAGCTTGTGCTCAAATTCACTGAAATACTTTCAATAAAAATAGAAGTTACATACGTGATAAGGGCAATTCCTGCAAGAATACTTCCTGGAACAAAGCGCTTTAGACCATTTTGTTTTAACGTCATATATGCAAAAACAGTAGTCATACAAAGCGTAATCATCCAAAGAACGATCATCTTTTCTTCCCCCCTCACAAACCTTTTCTTTCTATTATACATGACATTTCGTAATTGTAGGAAATTTTACTGGTGAATGACCCCCTATGTCCTGCACGTGCTTGAGGAAGGGGATGAATGTTGGAGTACTGTTAAAAAGAGTATGCTAGAGGGAAGGAGATATAGAGAATTATCATACTTTACAAATTGATGATTTGTTAACAGGATTCAAAATAACTGCACAAATGTGTATAGATAATAATTTACGTAATACAGATGAACTATGGACGTTTATTGAAAATAATTAAGATCATAATCCATGTTATTCTTTTTTATTCGTACAGCTAAGAAGAATCAGTTGCTTTGAGTAATAGAAAAGTGCAGAGTTATGAAAATTCCTTCTCATAACTCTGCACTCTCCTCTATCTTTAAGACAATTCATGTAAACGAATGACACGCGAAAAATAAGGCAATATATCTTGATTATGTGTAACAACTACTATTGTTTTTCCTTTTTCATTCAATTGTTTCAAATACTCTAGTATTACTTTTTCATTTTCAGCATCTAAGCTAGCGGTAGGTTCATCTGCTAGTATTAAATCACTTTCTTGTAGAATTAGTCTTATGATTGCAATTCGTTGCTGCTCCCCACCACTTAATTGATAGACCATTTTTTCTTTCAAGTGAGATAGTCCAAACTCATTAAGAAGGGTATCAATTTTTTCGAGTTTCTCTTTTTTACTTAACTTCTTATATTCTAGGGCCAAATTTAAGTTCCATTTTACCGTTTCATCATCAACTAGCCCATAATTTTGAAATAAATAACCTATCTTTTCCCTTCTGAACATCATCGCTTCTTTCGAATGAATCGACGGATTTTTTGTATCAAATAACAATAAATCTCCTTTATCTTTTTTCGTAATTAAGCCAATAATATTTAAGAGAGTCGTTTTTCCTTTTCCACTTTTACCAGTAATTGCGATCATTTCACCTTGTTCTACAGTTAAATGAATATTTGAAAGTACTTCTTCCTTTTCATATGTTTTCGTAACGTTCACGAGTTTTATAATCTCCATCTTTATCCACCTTTAACGATTTTGTGCGTATCGTTTTTAATAATCTTCTTATAAAAATACAATAAAATAATAAAATCAACTACAAGTATCACAAGATAGAACGGAATGTTAAACTCTATAAATACATTCATAAGAGTCATCCCTAACAACATCACATATACAATCAAATGTAATTTAAATGTTTTCATTACACTGTATCCATAAATATATTGGATTGCGTACCTTTTACTATTCGAGACAATATCTACATAATTTGAAATACAAATTACAAAAATTAATGTAAATAAGAATAGTAGTGTGAAGATGAAAGAATTGTACATAATAAATTCTACAAAATGCACTTTATCCATATAAGGTGTTAACAGTGTACCAACGTTCACAAGTTTATTTAAATGATGCTTCGCAAGTATTTGGCTAAATTCATCCCTTTGGTTTAAATGAAAATAAACGTTACCTGAACTTAACTGATCATAATAATACAAGCTGCCAAAATTCCCTTGATCAATCATGATAATTGTGTCTTTCAGTTTCATATCGGAATCATCTTCAGACATATTTTTACCTAACAATTCATATTCCTGATTATTAGCAATATAGATAACTTCTACATTATCAATGTTCTTTGATTCGGATTTAGGAAGTCCAAAATTTTCATTATAATTCAGTAACTGATTATATTGTTCAATATAAATCTTTTTAATTTTTGATTCTTGGGATTTATATTTAGCTGGCACCAAGATTGTAGGCTTTGTTACATGAAAATTTGTTATTTTTATTCCTGCTTCATTCTTAATTTTCATAAAATCATGTATATATCTTTCATTAACTACTATGTAATTATCTTTTATAGAAGTGTATAAATCTTCTTTGTTTAAACCATTCATTTCTAAATATGTCGGTTTTAATAATTCAAGAATGTAAGCATCACTCACATATAACTTTTCTTTTTCATCAAAATGATGATACATTTTCTTAACAGCCTCACCGTATTCAGCTATTAATTTAGGATTATTTCGCACTTTTTCATCCTCATTAGAGTTAAAGCCATTCGATGTAAAGTAACCCTCTAGTTTCGTATATCGCTCTAAATCTCTTGATTTAGCTTTATACTCTCTGTAATTCGTGATAAAAGAAGAAATTGAAACTGTGATAGATAATATTAAGAGGATCTTAATTGCATATAAAATATAATTTAACCTGTTCGAATATACTTTATTTTTTATCATCAAATTTATATCGATAAATCTTAAGCTAATTTGAGTAAACAATAGCATGACAACATTTATCGCAATCACTAGTACTAAAAACGCTACCAATAAATAGAAATAACGAGGTACAACGTTATCGAGGAATACATAATATAGAAAATGAACGCCTAGTGTAATAATAAGTATGATGCTTTCCATGAATATAAAGTCTTTTAATGACGCTTGTACCATTTTAAATTTCGAATAACCAAGCATCTTTTTAATCGCATTTACTTTTATTCTTGTAAATGTATAAATCAATAAAACTAATTGTGTCAGTATGAAGAGAATAACAAAGTTTAAAATATTGTATGTAACAATTTGACTATAAGCAATATCGTTATGATACGGATTAATGGTAATTCCTATTTTCTTCGATAAATCATTTAATCTATCCAATGATAAGTTCGTATAAAATACGCCATTGCTATCAACAAAATCTTCTTTTGTTAATGGATGATAATTTAAAACTGTATCAGATGAAATTGATTTCGGTTTATTTATATCCTTTTCCTGACTATGATATATGTCATAAATAAACTGATTATACTTAGATACAGGTGTTTTGATAAGTTGTAATTGGCACGTTTTATTTGATAAGCATGCCGAATTCATTTCCTCATACAATTCGTTCAACTTATTCCCGGAAACATCTTCTACAATATAACCATCAAGAGTGGTATCTCCTAAATTATTCAACTCATATATATCATAAACGGATTTATTAAATATATAAGATAGCAGAAATAGCTGCCCAATTAGAAAGATAAATAATAATTTTTTCATACTATCCTCCTGCACATCATATTCAACCTAAAAATACATTTAGGAAGGGGGAAAAGGACAAAAATTTTTTAGATATTATCTTTGGTAGTAGTCGTAATGCGAAGTTTCATCACAATACCATTTTCTGTCCGCATCTTTATAAGCTTGATCTGCTTTCCATCCAGATGAATATGTGTTGCCACAAACCTTTACAGCTGCCCATACCATATATTTTTTATTATTAGTAGGCTTCGCATCTCTAATATCAGAGTATACTTTTGAATCCGTTTGTCCGCCTTTATAAATCAATTCCCCATTTGCTACTGATGCTGCCGAAACAATTCCTACCGGGATTGCAAACGTAATAATTGTTAAGAATGCAATGATAACTCGATTCATTTTTTTCATAGTATCCACCCCTATATTTATTGTCCTTTTTCCCCGAACTCAATATAACACAATTTTTAAATTTGTGATTATTTTCCAAAAACGGAAATTATAACTTTTCTCAACAAAACAAATCTTGACAAAACATGTGTAAACGAAAATATTCTAATGAAAACCTTACAAAAAAAGCTATTATAGTTTTTAAAATTTTATTTATTAATACATTGTTTTTTTGAGAGGAGCGTTTCAATATGAGATCAATTTTACTAATGATTGTACCCGCATACTTTTTATTTGTGACTCCGAGCCAATAATTACCTTAAAAGAAAAACAGAAAAAAATGAATATTTCTCAACCTGATCTGTCATATTTTCCGTTTCAACAAATTTAAAGACGGTAAATGAAAGAAATTACATCTTATATCATTAGAACAAAATAAAAACTCACAGGGTTCCCTGTGAGTTTTCCTATTCTTACTTCGTTGAATTTCTAAATTGAATACGGTGAGGTAAGATAACTGTATGATCTTCTACGTTTTCTTTGTTCATGTATTTTGTAAGTAGACGCATTGCTACTGCACCGATGTCATACATTGGTTGTACAACTGTTGAAAGCTGCGGGCGTACCATTAATGCAAGGCGTGTGTTGTCAAAACCAAGTACTTCTACGTTTTCTGGTACATTTAATCCTGCATCTTGTGCTGCATGAATTACACCTAGTGCCATTTCATCTGAAGATACAAAGATTGCTGTTGGTTTTTGATCAAGTTCCCAAAGCTTTTCAAATGCTTCTAGACCTGAGTCGTATGTGTAATCTCCGTCGATTACAAGATTTTCATCATAAGCGATACCAGCTTCTTCTAAAGCTTTTTTATAACCTTGTAATTTCTTTGCGCTTCCCGCTTTATCAATGTAAGGGCCTGATACAAAACCAATACGTTTATGACCCTGTTCTAAGAAATGCTTCATTGCATCATAAGCTGCTTGTATATAATCTATATTTACTGATGATGTTTCATTGTTCTCATCAAATGATGCTGCTAAAACGATTGGTACTGGAGACTTTTTAAACTCTTCTACATGAGTATCTGTAATATCTTCACCCATGAATACAATACCGTCCACTTGTTTACCAAGCATTGTATTTAATAAATGGAACTCTTTTTCTTTATTTTGGTCAGAGTTACTCAAAATGATGTTATATTTGTACATTGTTGCGATATCTTCGATTCCACGTGCAAGTTCTGCATAAAATGTATTAGAGATATCTGGAATAATAACACCTACTGTTGTTGTTTTCTTACTTGCTAGTCCACGTGCTACCGCATTTGGGCGATATCCTAAACGATCAATTGCTTCTAATACTTTCTTTCTTGTTGTAGGCTTTACATTTGGATTACCGTTTACAACACGTGATACGGTTGCCATCGAAACGTTCGCTTCGCGCGCTACATCATAGATTGTTACGTTCATCTCTTCGCACACTCCTTCTATATTATGTTATTTATCTTTATGTATCGGTTCACTAAAATGAAAAAAAGACATCAACTCTACTTGAAGATGTCACTCCCGAGTCCTTTTACTAATGATACGATAAAAATGCAGGCTCATACAATATTTTCCCGCAAAAGTTTCGAAAAAATTCGCTTCTTTTCTCCTATTTTCGTATTTTTTATGTGAAAAAGAACATTTTCTGCAAAAAAGCCTATACAACAAGTATCGCATAGACCCCACAAGCCATTCTGACTATCTACCGCGAAATGCCTTTAATTCTTTCATAAACTCATTGAATTCTGGAATATCCATTTGTTGTGCTGAATCGGATAACGCAACAGCCGGGTCTGGATGTACTTCAGCCATAACCGCATCAGCACCGATTGCCATCGCTGCTTTTGCAGCTGGTAATAAGAGATCACGTCGTCCTGTAGAGTGCGTTACATCCACTACGACCGGTAAATGTGTTTCTTTCTTCAAAATTGGCACAGCAGAAATATCTAACGTATTACGCGTTGCCTTTTCATACGTCCTGATGCCGCGCTCACATAAAATAATATCTCCGTTACCTTGTGCAATAATATATTCTGCCGCATACATAAATTCTTCAATCGTTGCTGATAAACCACGTTTTAACAATACTGGCTTTTTCACCGATCCAGCAGCTTTCAGCAGCTCAAAGTTTTGCATATTACGAGCACCAATTTGAATCACATCAACATAATCTAATGCCATTTCAATATCATTCGGATTTAAAATTTCACTAATGACCGCTAAATCATATTCATCCGCCACTTGTCGTAAAATCTTCAAGCCTTCTAAGCCAAGCCCTTGGAAATCATACGGCGATGTACGAGGCTTGAATGCACCGCCGCGCATTAGCTTTAACCCTTGTTCCTTCATTGCTTCCGCAACTTGGCGCACTTGCTCATAACTTTCAACCGCACATGGTCCCATAATAAAGTGAGGATTGCCATCACCAATTTTTTCACCTTTTATATCAACAATCGTATCCTCTGGCTTTTTCTTACGTGAAACAAGAAGTGCTTTACGGTGATCATCTTCTTGTAATTCTAGGCTTGTTTGAAAAATTTGTTTAAAAATATGTTGAAGAGTTGATGTTTCAAACGGTCCATCATTCTTCTCAGCAATTAAATCAAGCATATTACGCTCACGTACAGGATCAAATCGTTTCACACCTTGTACTTCTTTCAACTTACCAACCTCTTGAACAAGACGACCTCTTTCATTTAATAATTCTAAAATTTGTAGGTTCATTTGATCAATTTGAGAGCGTAAATGATCTAATTCTTGTGATGCCATAAGAAAGCCACCTCTTTCAAGTTATATATACAGATTACCTTATTATCATGGTTAAGATAATTTATTATATCCGATAGATATCAGGTTGTCACATGATATACACTGTAAATGGAATCGTTCTCTTATTTGAAATATATATTGTTTCCTTTCACTTACATAAAGCATACTCAACCTTCACTCGTTTTCTCTCTTTGTCTTCACTTGGCATGGGAGCAGAAGAGGCTCTGACCACTTCTATGCATGAGTAGATCCTCTCTTCCACCTAAAAAGAACGGTTTTCGATCAGTTTTTCAATCTGTATTTATATAGTTCATGAATCCTAAAAAAAGAAGCAAGCGTCTCCGCTTACTTCTCCCTACTTCACATTCTCTTCTAAAGTTTGCTTCTTAATATTCCAATGTGATGTATGCCATACCGCTACTCCATCTTTTATGTATAGTACTTGCGGCGACTCATGTTTAATACCAAAGTGCTCTGCAATACGATTCGAAACATCTCTTGCATCTTGTACGTATAAATAATAAGCAGGTGTTTCTTTTGCATCTTGACAATATGCCTCAAATTCTGCGTAGGCTCCTTGGCTAATTGGACATGTTGTACTATGTTTAAAAAGAATATATGGTTCCGCTGTTTCTAATAATGCTTCAAACTCTTCCATTGTTTCGATTTTTGTCATGCTCATGTTATTCACCTCTCATACGAATTGGAAGTCTAGAACGCTTCTCTTTTTTCTCTTCCTTCTCTAACTTCTTCTCAGCTTTTTCTAATTTCTTCTCTTGTCTAGTAGCACGAAAATGATTATACACTTCAATCGCTGCACTACTCCATTGTACAACTTGTGCAACTTTGTCTGCATTATTTTCAATTTCATTTGTTACAGAATCTGATACATTGCGAAGTTTCGTATTTAAAGAATGAATTGTTGTTCCAATTCCATCTACGCCTTCTACTACCTTATTTAATGACTGAGATTTCTGCTGAATATCATCAGCTAATGCATTCGTCTTATGTAATAATTGCTCTGTCTCTACGCTTATCCCCTGCATTTGCTTTTCTAAACCTTCTAGCGTGCTTGCAACATTTTCAAGCGTCTTCTGAACGGATAGTAACGTTCTACATGTGTACACCACCAATATGGCAAAAGCAATTGCAATTATGGCTGCACTTACGTATAAAAGAACTTGCATTTCATCACTTCCTTTATCTTTTTCATACTTTCTCCTATTATACAATCATTTTCCGTTTCGTTCTAATCCTTGCAATTCCACTAGAATTTTCACACTTGTTCGTCAAATGTACCATAAATCATTAAACAAATTCCAGCAAGTAGGGTACAATAAGGAAGGATACATAATTAGTAGGGGGGCTTTACATATGAAAGATGCACGTATTGAAACTTTAGCATATAATTTAATTAACTACTCAATCCGCTTACAAAAAGGCGAAAAAGTATTGATTGAAAACTTTGGCTTGCAAAAAGAACTTGTAACTGCACTTGTAAAAGAAGCCTATGCAGCTGGTGGTTTCCCATTTGTTTCATTGAAAGATCACGGGGTCGATCGCTCATTATTGATGGGCGCTACTGAAGAACACTTCGAGCAAATCGCTGCATATGAAGCAAGCGTAATGAAAGATATGGACGCTTACATCGGTCTTCGCTCTGGCGATAACATTAACGAACAAGCCGACGTTCCAAGTGAGCGCATGAAGATCCACGGTCAAACAGTTGGTAAAAAAGTTCATAGAGACATTCGTGTTCCAAAAACACGCTGGGTTGTTCTTCGCTACCCAAATGCATCTATGGCACAACTTGCAAAAATGAGCACAGAAGCATTCGAAGACTTCTACTTCGAAGTATGTAACTTAGATTATGGCAAAATGGATAAAGCAATGGATAACCTTGTTGAACTTATGAACAAAACAGATAAAGTTCGTCTTGTTGGACCTGGAACTGACTTAACATTCTCTATTAAAGACATTCCAGCTATTAAATGCTCTGGTCATTTAAACATTCCTGATGGTGAAGTATACTCTGCACCAGTTCGCGATTCTGTTAACGGTACAGTTTCTTATAACACGCCATCACCATACAATGGCTATACATTCGAAAATGTACAGTTGAAATTCAAAGATGGAAAAATTATTGAAGCAACTGCAAACGATACAGAACGCATCAATAAAATCTTTGATACAGATGAAGGCGCGCGCTACGTTGGCGAATTCGCAATCGGCGTAAATCCATACATCTTACATCCAATGGGTGATATCCTATTTGATGAAAAAATCGACGGTAGCTTCCACTTTACACCTGGACAAGCTTATGACGATGCATGGAATGGCAACAACTCTAACATCCACTGGGATTTAGTATGCATCCAACGCCCTGAATACGGCGGCGGTGAAATTTACTTCGACGACGTATTAATCCGTAAAGACGGTCGCTTCGTTGTACCTGAATTAGAAACTTTAAATCCTGAGAACTTAAAATAAAATGTGAAAGAGCTCTCCTTTTGGTGGGAGAGCTCTTTTGGTATGTCGCGTTTTATCGGACGGTCGATATTATTTCTCCACTTCCTGTCCTTTGCTTCTGATTTGACGAGAATGGTAATAAAACAAAAGTACAACTGCTAAAATGCCTACACCTATCGACAAATACAACGGCCACTCCCAACGAACATACCCTCTAACACAAACGACCAGTACCATCAATAATTCAAAACAAAATAACAGCCGAAAATGTTTCATTCCTCGTCCTCCATTATGCTTTTAAATCTATTTTCACATGTGGATTCGCTTCTTGAATGAGTGACAACAACTTTTCTTTATCTGTTGGCATAGCAATCATATGGACTTTGTATCGGTTCGTTGTAATTTCGAGTGATTTTCCAACTTGACGCACCACTCTTATATCAGATAGTGTAACGTCTTCGTTCAATATGCCATATTTCAATACACCATTTTCGACTGTATATTTCTTAATAAATACGTCCCAAACAAGCGGTACATTTACAATGAGGCAAATTGCGCCTCCTATAAGTGCCGATCCCCAGTTTCCTTTATTCATAATCAACATCCCGATTGGTAAAACAATCATAAGAATTAACATTGCACTTACAAAAATCATAATTGGTGTGCTTCTTTGGATAGGAAATTTCATACCATCACCTCTCACCTAAATTATACCATCATTTCCATTTTCCTTAACAAAAAAATAAAGATCATTCTCGATTTGAATGATCTCTATTCTTCACAAACCATACCTATAAAATTTCTTATCTACCTGCAGCACCGGAAAACTCCCTGGTAACTCTTCCACTTTCATACTCTGAAATCCATTTTTCTCATAGAAGCGATGTGCCGCCAAAAATTGTACTGTTGTTCCAAGATAAATTCCTTCTAATTCTCTTTCTTTTGCCCAAGAGATAGCCGTTTGTAGCAACTTGCTCGCGGTATTCCACACCTTCCCCCGGAATTCTTTTTTCACAAACATTTTCCTCAAGGCTACTTGCTTATTTCCAATATCCAATAAGGCTACAGTTCCAACTACTTTCCCATCATGTGTTGCTACCCAGAAACTTCCGTTGTCCCTTTGATAAAACTGCTCAATTTCCTGTAAATCTGACTGCTCTTCCTTTGTAATTGGTACGTTATATTCTTTTTGCTGAATGTGAATAATTAAATCGACTACTTCAGATTGGTACTTACTTTCATATGACTGAATGCAAATCGTATCGCTCATCGAATCTCCTTCCATTCTGAAGCTAGTAAACTATACACAGCAAGATCATGAAAATGGTCATAAAGCCACTCTTCATCACGCATAACTCCATCTAACTTAAAGCCAAGTCGCTCCGGAATCGCACGGCTTTTCTGATTCTCTACCCCACAACGGATTTCTATCTTATTCAATTTTAGTTCTTCAAACGCATATCGAAGTACCGCTTTTACACTCCTTGTCATAATTCCTTTTCCACCTGCTTCTTCTGCAAGGTAGTATCCAAGACTTGTTGCTTTCTTAGCCCAGTTCACCTCGTGAATACCGACCATTCCAACGAGCTTTCCTTTATAACGTATACCTGTTTCAAAACCGTTTCCATCCGCATATTTCTTTAGCCACATCGGAAGAATTTCGTCATATGCATCAGCAGATTTTGTCCCCTCTACCCATGGAAGCCATTTTCTTAAATGCTCCCTGCTTCGATCCACTAATTGATACAATTCTTCTTTATGATGTTTTTCTAACAATTGAAGTTTGATTTCATCATCGACTCGAAGTGTAAACATTGCTCTATCCCCCTCTAACACTTTTCTTATTATTCTAACATTTCTAATTATAAAATGTTAAGGGTTATATATTCACACTTTCTTTTTTGGATTTTATAGCAAGAAAACCGGAAGAATATAGAACACCTGTAATGACTAAAATCATCCCTAAACATTGCGAGATTGTGATAATCACTCCTTCTACAAAAGAAACAAGCATTGTAACAACGGGAACTAAATTAAAAAATAAAGATGTTTTTGCTGCTCCAATTTGTACGATTCCTTTATTCCACCAAAGATAGCCGAGCACACTCATTCCAATCGCCATAAATAAGATAGAAAGCCATGCTAATAGAGGAATTTCTGAAATAGGCACTACACTCTTTTGCGTGAGAGATACAATAAGGAAAGCAAGCGCTCCAACAGTCATTGTATATGTCGTTGTTTGTATTGGACTTCCGTTCTTAATAAACTTCCTACCTAACACACCATACAATGCCCAGCAAATATTCCCTAATAAAATATAGAAATCCCCTTTTGAAAATGCTAAATTTTGTATCACCAAAAATGATCCTTGTGTAATAACAAAAGCAACTCCAAGTAATGCGAAACCCATTCCAATTACTTGCTGTCTCACAATTTTTTCTCGCAAAATTAACCTTGCTAATATCGTCGTAACAAGCGGATTCGTTGCCATAATAAGCGAACCATTTATCGCTTCTGTATGTTTCATTCCTAAAAAGAAAAAGAAGTTAAATCCAAATACACCCACTATACCAAGCAAAATATAATAACCAATATTTTGTTTCCACACTTCCCTCTCAAGGTTTTTTCTTATCATTAAGATACTCAGCATCATAAAAGCAGCAATTCCAAAACGCCAAGCTGCGATGTGAACCGCTGAAAAATATTGTACTGCGTATTTGGAAGCATTGAACGTTCCGCCTGTAAATATCGCAAATCCTAACAACTGTACATATACTTTATTTTTCATTGTCACCCTCCACATCTTTGCCATCTAAAAAACCGTAATAAATTTCTAATTTCTCCTCTGTTAGTTCTACTACACGCTTTAATTGCTCTTGTTGCTCCTTTAAGCGATCTAAATGCGTTGTTAAAATCGCAATGCGCTTTTTCACCTTCGCAGGAACTTCCTCTTTTCTTTGTCTAATCTCTTCTATAATGCAGCCATCACTTGCAAACTCCGCCATCTCCTCTAGTGACATACCTGTTTGTTTTAACGAATATAAAAATTTTAACAAGTGTACATCAACTTCTGTATATTGGCGAATACCACTATTTCGTGTTGGCGGTGGTAATAACCCTAATTTTTCATAATAGCGAAGCGTATGAATACTCATCCCCGTTAACTCTGCTACTTCACCAATCTTATACATGTTATCTCCCCCTTGTTTTTCACATTCTTATTTTACAACCTAGAGTTAACTCTAGGTCAACACGTAAAAATAAAACAACTATATATGATTAATATATAGATTGGAATCATATATAGTTAAAGTATGGAAAAAAATGATAATTGGGTTGTTCAGTTACGTAAAGGTGTTTTTGAAATCGCAATTTTGTCTTTAATAAGTAAGAAACCTATGTATGGATATGAAATTACAAGTGCTTTACAAGAAATCCCTGTATTTCATATCCCAAATGGTTCGATTTATCCTATATTAAATCGAATTACAAAAAACGATTGGGCTCTTTCCTATTGGGAAGAATCAGGTGATGGACCGAAAAGAAAATATTATCGGATTACAGATGAAGGGAGAGAAGTTTTACATAATCGTTTAGAAGATTATGATGCAGTTTACCACGCTCTCATGTTACTAGCAAAAGGGGATGATAAGAAATGAACAAAGATGTGCTTTTTGCAGCTCAATATGTTACTTATTTCTTACATGATTTTAATCAACCTTTAATGAATTTACCTGTAGAAATAAGAGAACAGCACGTGTTAGAAATTAAATCTGACTTATACGAACATACATCATCAATATATCAGATCTTATTAAAATATAGCGACCATTCTACAACAATCGACATGAAAAAGACGTGCAGCCACCGCTGCACGTCTTCGCTTTATTACTTCTCCGCAACTTGCACTTCTTTCACGTAAGCCGCTTCGAATTTTTGAATATCGCCTGCGCCCATGAAAATAAGAACGCCGTTTTTATGTTTCTTTAATACATTCGTTGTTGTATCGGTAATCAATTCTGCACCATCAATACGCTTTTGCAGATCTTGAATTGTTAAGTCACCTTTGTTTTCACGTGCTGATCCGAAAATATCACATAGGTATACTTGGTCAGCTTTGCTTAGGCTTTCCGCAAACTCATCTAAGAATTTTTCTGTACGTGAGAATGTGTGCGGCTGGAAGACAGCGACAATTTCACGCTCTGGATGCTTTTGACGAGCAGCTTCAATCGTTGCGTTAATTTCTGTCGGATGGTGTGCATAATCATCGATGATGACCTGTTCTCCCATCGGTTTTTCATTAAAGCGACGTTTTACGCCTCCAAACGTTGTTAATTGATGTTTTACTGCTTCTACATCAACATTTTCATAGTGACAAAGCGCGATAACTGCTAATGCATTTAATATGCTGTGATTGCCGTAACCTGTAATTTTGAATGTTTCATAATACGTATTACGAACGAACACATCAAATACAGTACCATCTGTTCTCTTTTGGATGTTACGTGCTTGGAAATCATTATCTTCACCAAGTCCATAGAAAATAACAGGTACTTTCGCTTGAATTTTTTGCAGTTCTTCATCATCACCACATGCAATAATTCCTTTTTTCACTTGAAGTGCCATCTCTTGGAATGCACTAAATACATCATTAATGTCTGTAAAGTAATCTGGATGGTCAAAATCAATATTTGTCATAATTGCATAGTCTGGATAGTAAGACAAGAAATGACGGCGGTACTCACATGCCTCAAACACAAAATACTTACTATTTTCTACCCCATGCCCTGTTCCATCTCCAATAAGGTAAGACGTTGGGTGTGCACCTTGCATTACATGGGCTAACAAGCCGGTTGTTGATGTTTTTCCATGTGCACCTGTTACAGCAACACTTGTATACTTACTCATAAGATTCCCTAAAAAATGATGGTAACGGTGTACTGGGATATTTAACTCTTTCGCTGCTACAATCTCTTCATGCGTATCAGGGAACGCATTTCCTGCGATAATCACTTGTCCTTCTTTTACATTACTTTTATCAAAAGGAAGGATGGAGATACCACGCTTTTCCAAAGCTACTTGTGTAAAGAAACGTTTTTCAAAATCAGAACCTTGAACAGTATGCTTCATGTCATGAAGAATTTGTGCTAATGAACTCATTCCTGTTCCTTTAATTCCTACAAAATGGTAAACTGTCATCTTAAAGAACCTCCAACATTTCGAACTAATACAACGGCCTATCTATAAGACAGTATATGAATCTTTTCTTATTTTGGTAATCATCATACATTCTCGATACAGCGGAACTTTCATTAGCTCTCACCAATCGGGATAAACACGTACGTACTTCTTATATGTCCATAACAAACTTATTATAGCAAAAAACAATCCGTTATACTATGATAACAGAAAAACTGATAGGGTCAATTCCCTATCAGTTTTTCCTCTTCTTACATATCTTCTCTTTTTTCTAGTTGAACACGCTCTAAACGTGGGTTTGGACGATATTTACGTCCAGCTTTCGCTTCTGGTTTTCCATTTAATTCTACATTATCACCTGTAAAACCAATGTTCATTTTTAATAAACTGCTGCCCACTCCGTATAGATCTACAGGAACATTTTGCGCTTCAAATTCATGAATACGTTTTTCATCAAACCCACCAGTTACAACAATATTTACATGCTGGAACCCTTCTTCATCAAGCGCTTTACGAAGCGCGAAAACAAGGGATGGATTTACACCACGCGGGTCAAATGTGCCAAGTACTTCTGGATGACGAATGAAATACTGATCAATCATTGTACGTGATGTATCAATGCGTACACCTTTTAATTCTGAGCCGAATTCACGTGCAACACGAAGACCATCTGTAATCACATCATTATTGTAGTCAATTAGTACAACTAAATCATCCTCTGGAAACTTTTTATAGTACGCTTTTGCAGCTTCTACAACATCTCCATTAAACATTTGAATCAATGCGTGAGGCATTGTCCCCATTCCACTCTTGCCCCACCATTCATTCATTGCATGCGTTGCTTGTGCACTCATACCACCAATATACGCAGCATACCCATCACCAGCTTGCTGTGTATAATGATCATCACGGTCTCCCATGAAAATAACAGGTTTTTCTTTTTCACCACTGCGAGCAGCTTGTACAACATTATATACATTTGTTGCAACAGATGTACGACGAGCTAAGATCCCATCGATTACACCTTCTAAAAACCCGAAATATTCATAAGGTCCAGAGATTGTTAAAACTGTTTCAAATGGATTAATATTGTCCCCATCTTTTAAAGAATGGATTTCAAGCTCTTCCGGATGTTCAGCAAATGTTTGTAACAATGCTAATACTTCATCTGTTCCGCAAAGTACCGCATGTTCCTTTTGGAAAAATTGCATTGTCACAACACTTTTCGGGCGAAATTCTTGAATAATGTCACGAGTTTTTAAAAAGTAAACGGCAGAGAACCAACCTTCCCCAACTCGTTCATCAAATTTAAATGTTTTATTTGTTAGTCGATTGATTTCACCTTTTAATTTTAATTCAATTTCTTTCATGTCGTTTACTCCCTACTTTACTATCCAACATTTTCTCTTAGTATACAGCAAAACCGCTTCCTATACATTCGTTTCCTGCATCGCAGCAAACTCATCCTCTGAAATAAGAACATCCCTCGGTTTTGTTCCCCTTGCTTCGGAAATAATACCTTGTGCTTCCATCTCTTCAATAAGACGTGCCGCACGATTATAACCGATGCGGAATTTTCTCTGTACAGAAGATGTGGACGCTCCCCCTTGTTCTACAACAAATTGACATGCATCAAAAAACAGTTCATCTTCGGCTTCATGTTGTTCTGTTTTCGCCAATAAATCCTCTTGCTTAAATAAATAGTTCGGCTTCATTTGCTTTTTCACATGTTCAACTGTTTTTTCAATTTCATCATCCGATACGTATACCCCTTGTACACGAACGGGTTTTGACGTACCGTTTCCTAAAAATAGCATATCACCGCGACCAAGTAATTTTTCCGCTCCTCCAATATCAATGATTGTACGTGAATCTACTTGAGATGATACTGTAAACGCAATACGCGTTGGAATGTTTGATTTAATCAATCCTGTAATAACATCCACAGACGGACGCTGCGTTGCAACTAATAAGTGAATACCACAAGCACGTGCTTTTTGTGCAATGCGGCAAATTGCTTCCTCTACATCACCAGGAGCAACCATCATTAAATCGGCTAACTCATCAATTACAATAACAATGTACGGCAATGTTTCCCCTGGAATTTCTCGGCTACTTACGATGGTATTATAACGAGCTAAATCACGTGCACCAGCATGCGCAAACAATTCATAACGGTGTTCCATTTCTTCTACAGCCCATTTTAACGCTGCTGTAGCAGCTTTCACATCTGTAATAACAGGTGCTACAAGATGGGGAATAGAATTATATGGTGCGAGCTCAACCATTTTCGGGTCAATCAACATCAGCTTCACTTCATGTGGTTTCGCTTTATATAAAATACTCGTTAAAATCGCGTTAATGCACACACTTTTCCCTGAACCAGTCGCACCAGCAATGAGTCCATGCGGCATCTTTCGAATATCGGTTACAATTGGCGCTCCAGAAATATCAAGTCCAAGCGCAACTGTAAGCGGTGATTCACTCTTCGTAAACACAGGACTTCTTAAGATTTCCCGAAGAAATACCGGCTTACTTTCTTTATTCGGAACCTCAATTCCGATGGCACTTTTCCCTGGAATTGGTGCTTCAATTCGAACATCCTTTGCAGCTAAACTCAGCTTAATATCATCACTTAAATTTGTGATTTTATTTACTTTCACACCCGGATCAGGTTGTACTTCGAAGCGCGTTACAGCTGGTCCTTGTGAAACATTGATAACATGAGCCCCAACATGGAAATTATTAAACGTCGTATCTAATAATTCTTTCTGTTCTTCTAACCATTCCGTATTATCTAATGTCGACTGACTTGGAATCGTCAATAGTGTTAATGGTGGCATAGCATATTCAGGCGGTGTTTGCAGTACATTACGCATATCATTCTCTCTTCGCGCTATAACGTATGCTTTCTCTTGTACTCCTGCACTTGCAACAGGTGCCTTCATTTCCGTTTGTTGAACTGGCTCCTCTGTTACTTGATCTTCCACTGCAACTCGTTCTACTGGTTTCTCTTCCACTTGAGTTTCCACTATAACTCGTTCTACTGGTTTCTCTTCCACTTGAGTTTCCACTATAACTTGTTCTACTGGTTTCTCTTCCACTTGAGTTTCCACTATAACTTGTTCTACTGGTTTCTCTTCCACTTGAGTTTCCACTATAACCTGTTCTACTGGTTTCTCTTCCACTTGAGTTTCCACTATAACTTGCTGTGCAGTTTGCGCTTTTCCTTGTGGTGCTTCTTCCACTTGTTGTACAGACTGCTCGTGCACCTTTACTGGTTCTTCAGCTTGTTTTATAGGAGTCTGCGGCGTTTTCATTCCTGCCACATGTCTCTCTATTAACTTTCTTCTATCTTGTTTTAACATCACAACATTAAACGGCACATGGCGCTTTTTCTCACGTTTCGGTTCTTCTTTTTGCTTAACAGGCTGTTCCACAGCAACTTCTTGCTTTTCTTCTGCCTCTTCGATTAATACATTTGCAAAGTTTTGAACTGCTTCCTTCGTGTGCTCGTCTGCTGCTGAAGATGTTTCTGAAACATTGTTTTCCGCTTTAGAAACCAAATTCTCTTGTTCTGTCGTTTTTTCAACTACTACTTGAGCCGTTTCTTCTGCAGACTCTTTCGCTGTTTCGGCAATTTTTGCTTCTTCAAATGTTTCTGCTACCAGCGTTTCTTCTGGTTCCTCCACTGCTTCAACTTCCGGCGTTGGTTCTTCAGCTTCTTCCACTTCTTCAACTTCCGGCGTTGGTTCTTCAGCTTCTTCCACTTCTTCAACTTCCGGCGTTGGTTCTTCAGCTTCTTCCACTTCTCCAACTTCCGGCGTTGGTTCTTCAGCTTCTTCCACTTCTCCAACTTCCGGCGTTGGTTCTTCAGCTTCTTCCACTTCTCCAACTTCCGGCGTTGGTTCTTCAGCTTCTTCCACTTCTTCAACAACATTTTCTTCTAAAGTAGTTTTCTCCACTAGCTGTTCTTCTTCTATTTCTTTCTTATATTCATTTTCTTCCGTTGACGCTGTATCCATATTCTCTACCGTAGAATCTAGCAACTCATCTTGCAAGATTTCTTCCTTCGCTTCGTTATCATATTGTGATAACGCCACTACATCTGGTTCTTGCTCAAATACCTGTACGATTTCAACAGTATGCTCTTCTTTCTTATTATCCTGTCCAACTGATTTATGTAACAAGTTATCAGTTTCAAATGGAAGAGAGTCTGAAATGACATCTACCTTTTCTTGCCCCTCTAACGAAGTGAATGAACGCTCAGAATCGTAACCGTTTTTCTCTAGCCACTGATCAACAACTGACTTTTCCTCTTCTGGGCTTTCTTGTTGCCCAGTATGCTCCAGGTTTTTCTCCTGCTTCTTAGAAGGAATAAAGGATTCGTCTGAGAAATTCGAAATAGAGTATCCTTTTTTCTCCAACCAAGCATCGACGACAGATTTTCCTTCAACGGATATTTCAAGATCTTCCTGCCCTTTTTCTTCCGTCTTAACTTCTTGTTTCTCTCTCGAAGGACGTTTATATCCAAAGATAGGCGAAATCATTTCTGTCGGGCGAAATGGTCTTCGACGGCTTTCTTGTACTGGCACAGATTTTTTTGGCACGATAGGCTCTGGCTCAATTTCTCGTTCAATTTTTGGCGGGGCAAATGTATGAACTGGTTCTGGTTCTTCTTCTACATATCTTGGCCTGCGTCTCTCCATGTTCGTTACTCTTGGCAGAGGTTGCTGCTCAAAATGTGTTGATTCTTCCACATTCTCCTCATCAAATCCATCATCAGGTATTAACGGAAATCGGCATTTCACACCTAAATTCCGACTAGCCATTTGTGCTTCTCTTGCTTCAGTGTAGTGGTTTACACGAGGAATTTTCGGCTTACTTTCAGTGTTCTTCGGTACTGCTTTATTTATCGCTGCTTTTTCTTCCTGATGTTCCTCTTTGTTAAACAGCTTTTTCATCCAATCTAACATGTTTACCACTCTTTCTACTAAATAGTAACATCCTTTATTGTATCAGCATTCGGCAAAAAGTGCAGGTAAAATTACGCTCTTGTATTTTGTCTACCATATTCAAATTTTCAGTAAGTACAATAGATTCTCAACATACAAGTCGCGGCTATGAACACAAAAGAGGGCCTACTCTCTCCTTCTCCCTTTGTTTTAAACCCGGCACGGGGCTCAAAAAGGACCTGACCGCTTCTATACATAGCCGGTCCCCTCTCTCACACCCAAAAAGAAAGGTTTTCACTTGTATTTATACATAAAAAAACAGCCTCATATATAAGACTGCCGTTTAAGCTTTACTCTTCCGATATTCTTCTACACTATCGGTTACACTTTGCAGTAAAGAGTCTAAATATTGTGTGTCTGATAGTTTCTGATCTTCTTCAGGATTCGACATAAATCCAAGCTCAAGTAAAACGCCTGGAACTTTTGACCAATTAAATCCAGAAAGATCATCTCGAAACTTGATTCCATTTACTTTTACCTGGCTGTTTTCTTTCATTTTCTTTACGATTATTTGAGAAACTTGTAAACTTTCTGCATAGATTCCTTTTGTATATGTATTTCCTTCCGCTGGCGTCAACACAGCAAACCCTTTTTGTGCTCGATTTTCTGAACCATCCGCATGAAGGCGTAAAAATAAATCTGCTTGATGCTCATTCGCAAATGTCGCTCGCTCCTTATTACTTATATCAACATCATGTGTTGTTCTTGTCATAAGTACTTGCATACCTTTTGCTTCGAGCTTCTCTTTCAATATGACAGCAGCTTCTAATACAAGAACAGATTCTCTTTTTTTCGTCACAACACCTGTCGTTCCATCAGTCACTTTATACTTTTGCTCAGTTGCCCCCGGGCCAATTGGTTCTAAATTTAAATTTGCTTTCTCTTGATGCCCTGGGTCAATTACAACAAGAAATTTTGCTTGTTTTTGCTCAGCATTTCCTTTTACCTCAAGGGTTTTGGCCGATTCCTCAGCCTGTGGTACTTGCTCTACCTTTAGCTCTTGTTTTTCATCTTGCTCCACGGATGGTTCTTGTTCAACATTTTTCTCTTGTTCTCCATTTTGTTCCACTGGTAATTCAGCTTCTATTTTCTTCTCTTTTTCCGCTTGCTTCTCTGGTGGCGTTTCTTTCGTTTGTTCTACAACCTTTTTATTCTCTTCTTGCACAGTAGATGGTATTTTCTTCTCTTGTTCCTTCGAGCACGCTCCCATATATATTCCAAGTAATACAACTACACACATCATTTTTATATATTTCATAGCTTCCTCCTCCCATCTACTTTGCGCATACTCTATTTATATATCCATTTTGGTTTCCAAGTGTATAAGTCGCTGCTATGAAAAACAAAAGGTGACCTGTACTCGTTCTCTCTTTTTGTTTTCACTTGGCATGGGACTGAAAGAGGGACTGATCGCTTCTATGCATGGCCAGATGTTCTCTCCCACCTAAAGATTGGGTTTTATGTCGGGTTTTCAATTTGCATTTATATAAAAACACCCTAAATTTCTTTTAACTGTTTCATAATCTCATCTATACTACGTGCTATACAAACTGGTTCCCATATTTCCGATCCTTGTTCAGCTGTGTAGATCGGATGGAGTGGATTATCTATATCAACAAAGATAGGATCACCCATATCTGTATCATATCCAATAACAATCCAACTCTCTTGCCAATCTCCCTTTTTCCCACTCATGAGTGAATTTTTGTTTTTATCATATCGATATCCAATTTGTCCCTTTTCCAATTCATTTTCATGCAATAAATATATTTCAAATGATTGTAATTCAATATCATGTTTCTTCGAAGTTTCGATAAGCCCCAGAAGCTCTTTCACTTTTGGAAATTGTCTCATATGTTCCTATCTCCTTCTATATAACTCCATTTTGATTTTTCAACATATAAGTCGCTGCTATGAAAAACAAAAGGTGACCTGCACTCGTTCTCTCTTTTTGTTTTCACTTGACATGGGGCAGGAAAAGGGGCTGACCGCTTCTATGCATGGCCAGATGTTCTCTCCCACCTAAAGATTGGGTTTTATGTCGGGTTTTCAATTTGCATTTATATATTTTTCTAAATTTTAACTAATTTGTTTTTGAAATACAATATAGATTTTGAGAAAAGCGTTACAATATAAGGACATGTAAATAAAAAAATAGCCTCATTTTATCATGAGACTATTTTTTCTATATAATTCTATTTTAATTTTCCGGCATATCGTTCGCTGCTACGAAGAACAAAAGATGATCGCTACTTGTTTTTTCCCTTTGTTTTCACTTGGCATGGGGCAGGAAAAGGATCTGACCACTTCTATGTATGGCCGGATGCTCTCTCTCACCTAAAGATTGGGTTTTATGTCGGGTTTTCAATTTGTAATTATATATCAATTAAAATTTGAACTCTTGTCCAACCTCATAGCTGTCTTCTAATACAAGAATACCTTTTTCCTGAGGAGCATCCGGAAGCTCTAATTCACGTGCAGAACAAATCATTCCAGAAGATGGAACGCCGCGAAGCTCAGCTGGTTTAATTAACATACCACTTGGCATTACAGCACCGATTTTTGCGACAACAACTTTTTGTCCTGCATCAATGTTTGGTGCACCACATACGATTTGTAGTGTATCTGTACCGATTTCTACTTTACAAATGTTTAGTTTATCTGCATTTGGATGCTTTTCTTTTTCAGCTACGTAGCCAACGACAAATTTCGGCGTGAGGTCTGCTTCTACTTTTTCTTCAAAGCCATTCTTTGCTAAAATGTCATTGATTTTTTCAACAAGCTCTTTTGTTAAAGTAATGTTTCCTGTTTCCTTTACTTCTACATAAGAAGACGCATTAAAGATGTTGAATCCTCCTGTTACGTTGCTTTCACGATCATAAACGCGTGCAACATCTCCTTTGCGGTCAAATGTACGGTTTTCTAATGTGATATCTTGTAAGGCAACGATTAATGTGTCGCCAATTCCTTCAAGGTTGTAAAAAACGTTCACTTTGTTCATCCTTTCTCTTTTCCATTTGTCTTCTTCCGATTCTTCGCTAAAATAAAGATTGGCTCAAAGTCCCCATCTTCATATACGAATGAAAGTGATGTAATCGGAACATGACCTTCGGCAAAAAACTTCATTGTCATTTGTGCAATAATATCATAACCGATTTCGTTCACGATATCAGCAATAATTAATACATCTTGGTGTGGAACAGCTACAACCATGTCACCTGAAATCTTTTCACGCATCGATTGTAATAATGATTCATTCAAAATACGACTCGCATCATAGCCATCATTTGTGTTTAAGAAATAAAATGTATTCCCCGCCACTTCATCTTGTTTAAATGAATGACTTAAGGAACGTACATTAAACAATGCCATTTCACGTACTTGCTGCTCTGTAAGTCCTAGTTTTTGTAACAAACGTTTATCAATTAATCGATATGTTTTATTGGAATCTAATGCATAATAAATGCGCGTTTCTGCTGTATGATCTGTCATTACGAAAGGGTTTCCTTCTTCAGCTTGCTTTGGAAAAGAAGTGGATCGAATAACCGGTAAAATTTTTGCCGCGCCGCTTTCTTCTTTATGCATCGCAAGTAGCGCCTCTTGTACGTAATACACAACATCTTCAATCGCTGCTTCCTTCTTCACTTCCCATTTCGCCACAACTCCTGGAAGCGAAACATTAATTCCCTTTTTCGTATCTTTTTGTTCAATACGGAGCGTATCCTTCTCGCTATCATAATGAAATTCCCACTCTGGACGAGCTAATCTAGTCATTAACTCGTCTTTCATCTTTTTGCTTGTCATTTTCATTTCGTTTGCCTCCCTTCCAAAAAAATAACCTCCCCCGCGAAGGTAGAGGTTGTTTTTACAATTTAATTGGCGAGATCGCCTTATTTTAACCCTTCAATAAACGCTTCGATTTGTTCTTGTGTTTTACGATCTTTGTTTACATAGCGTCCAGTTTCTTCACCTTTATTGTACGCTACAAAGCTCGGAATGCCAAATACGTCTAATTTCACGCAAAGGTCAATAAATTCGTCACGATCTACATAGTAAAATGAGAAATCGCTATATTTCTCTTCTACTTCTGGCATAAATGGATCAATAAAACGGCAGTCTGGGCACCATTCTGCTGAGAACATAAAAATGACGTTCTCTTCATTTTTTAATTCTTGAAATTGTTCCATGCTTTCTAATGATTTCATCTATATTTCCTCCTCTAACGAAGTGTATCTTTTCATCTCTAATCTTCTTTTATACTACCATACATCACGTATGGTGCAAGGTTTATGCTTGTTTTTCGTCATACTTATATTGCCCAATTAACAGCTTTACAACATGTACAAATAATTGTGTACGATCCACATAATGATCTGTAAAGATTCCGATTGCACCTTCATGGCTACGAATGTCTTTTCGTTTTACAAATGCCTCCATTACTTCACTTAACTCTTTTCCATCTTCAAGAGGAGAAAGAAAATCATCAGGAAGCATAATCCGTGCCCCGCCTGCGACAAATACTTTCCCCGCGCTTGTCGCCAAAGCACCCCAATTGCACATAAACAAACCGTGCTCTGTTTTCATTACGCCGCCTTCTAGTCCGATACCGATGTCAGCTTGTTTTTCTTCTAGTGCTCGCTTCGCTCTATTGATTGCGCCTTGCATCGTTTCCTCATCAGAAAATGGCTGTGCTGCAACTCCTGAAGGAACAGAAACTGAAGTAATACTTACCTCTTTCCATACTTCTTGTACGGCTCCTACTTTTGTTTGATTTTTTGAGCCGACTGCTACTTTCATATTGTTCACCTCTATATAAGTCATTGCTACAAAGAACAAAAGGTAATTGACACTCTTGTTCTTTCTTTGTTTTTAACTCTATATGGGATAGGAAAAAGTCTGAACTTTGCTATACATGAGCGGACGCTCTCTCCTATCTAAAAAAGAGTGTTTTGTTCAGTTCTTCATCATATGTCCTCTTCCATTTCCCAACATATACATTACGGCTATGAGACCCAAAAAAGACCTCCACTCATTGTCTCTTTTTGGTTTCACATGGTATGGGGCTAAAAAGAGCACTGACCGCTTCTATGCATGAGCGGACGCTCTCTCCCATCTAAAAAGAGTGTTTTTATTTCTTTTCATATACGAAAAGAAAAGGCCGAATTCGGCCCTTTCTTTTAAGCATTGTTCTTAATTGTTTCTAATGTTGTTTTATCTGTTGCTTTCACAAGTTTTGTAATCAATTCTTTCGCTGCTGCATAATCATCAACATGTAAAATAGAAGCATGTGTATGAATGTAACGAGCGCAAACACCAATTACTGCTGACGGAATACCTGAGTTACTCGTATGTACACGACCTGCATCTGTACCACCTTGTGAAATAAAGTACTGGTACGGAATGTTATGTGTTTCTGCTGTATCTAAAATAAATTCACGCATTCCTCTATGTGTTACCATTGTACGGTCATAAATGCGAAGAAGTGCTCCTTTTCCTAATTGACCGAACTGCGTTTTATCCCCAGATGCATCATTTGCTGGACTCGCATCAAGCGCATAGAAAATATCTGGCTGAATCATATTAGCTGCTGTTTGTGCGCCGCGAAGACCAACTTCTTCTTGTACAGTCGCACCAGAGTATAACGTGTTTGGTAATGTTTCATCTTTTAATTCTTTTAACAATTCAATCGCAAGACCACAGCCGTAGCGATTATCCCAAGCTTTCGCCATAATTTTCTTTTCGTTTGCCATTGGTGTAAACGGACAAATTGGAACAATTTGTTGGCCTGGTTTCACACCAATCTCAAGCGCTTGTTCATAACTATCTGCACCTATATCAATTAACATATTTTTTATATCCATTGGTTTCGCACGTTGTGCATCACTTAATAAATGAGGTGGAATCGAACCAACAACCCCAACAACCGGGCCGTTTTTCGTCATAATTTGTACACGCTGCGCCAGCAATACTTGACTCCACCAGCCACCTAGCGTTTGAAAACGAATCATCCCGTTTTTCGTAATTTGCGTAACCATAAAACCAACTTCATCCATATGACCAGCTACAAGTACACGTGGGCCATTTTCATCCCCTTTTTTCAGACCGAACACGCTACCTAAACCGTCTTGGACGATTTCATCTGCATATTTACTTAACTCCTCTTTCATAAAACGGCGCACATCATGTTCAAATCCTGATGTACCTTGTAATTCTGTTAACGTACGAAATAATTCTAATGTCTCTTTATTCACGAAGTTCCCTTCTTTCAAACCTTAGTAGAATACCTCTTTTATTGTAACGAAATTTTCGAAATGTTTCTAGTTTCTTCTTTTTTCGTTAAAATTGCATTATAATTATCATCAATACACTACTTTATAGAATTGAGGTGAATATATGAGCTGGAAAGGTTTACTAGCTGGTGTTGGTGTTGGTTTTGCAGCTGGTTATCTTGTTGCAAACAAAGTTCAAGAACAATCCCATATTTCTTCAGAGAAAGCATTAAAAATGGTGAAACAAGCATTAAGTCATAAAGGCGAAATTACTGGCTCTTGGGTACATATGGTTCCAGAGACGTTTGAAAAATATGATGTCGCGTACGAAGTATACCGCGGCGGTCTTACAACAATTTTAAATGATATACAAGAACGATTTGAATTTTTAGTAGATGCAAAAACAGGTACCGTTTTAGAAGTAACGGCTGCTTAAAATAACTTAGAAAATCAAAAAGCATAAAGTGAAATTTTGATCAGTGGAGGGCCTCATTCCCACATTGATTATTCACTCCCGGCCAATTAGATTGTTACGGACAATAATACTCCGCTTGCATAACTTTGAGGTGAGGGCTACCACTCATGAGTAGTGAGATTAAAGTGTGCAGATGAATTTCTGCACACTTTTTCACATTCTTTCAATTATCATCGCTGTCGACATCCCATGTCCGATGCAAATTGTCAGTAGGCCGTACCTTCCCTGCCTCCGCTCCAATTCATGAAGAAGAGAAGTCATTAATTTCGCACCAGTTGCCCCAAGTGGATGACCTAGCGCAATCGCACCACCATTAACATTCACCTTTTGTAAATCCGCTTCCATTTCCTTTTGCCATGCTAAAACAACCGATGCAAATGCTTCATTGATTTCTACAACATCCATATCACGAATTGTTAAATTTGATTTTTGTAGCACTTTTTTTGTTGCAGGGATAACGCCATCAAGCATTGTTGTCGGGTCAGAACCAACAACCACTTGATTAACAATACGAGCACGTGCTTTACAACCTAGCTCTTTAGCCTTTTCACTATCCATCAGCAAGATTGCTGCAGCACCATCACTAATTTGACTTGCATTCCCTGCTGTAATCACTCCATTTTCTTTAAACACTGTTTTTAAATTTGATAACGCTTCATAAGAAGTATCCCTTCTCGGACCTTCATCATTTTCAACTAATATTTCATTGCCTTCTTTATCTACACCACGCAGTGGTACAATCTCTCGCTGAAAGTGTCCAGATTCAATAGCTTGAAGTGCGCGTCTATGACTTTCTAGCGCGTAAGCATCTAACTGTTCACGTGTAATACCATATTTTTCTGCAATCATCTCAGCAGATACACCTTGATGCACAATTTGATACTTTTCGTGAAGACTACTCGGGATCGTCTGCTCATTTCCATCACTTAAAATAGGAACTTTTGTCATATGCTCAACACCAGCTGCAATCGTAATGTCCATATCCCCTGATTTAATTTCTTGCGCAGCAAAGTGAATAGCCTGTTGCCCTGAACCACAGAGCCTATTAATCGTTACTGCTGGAACCGTTATAGGAAAATCTGCTTCAAGTGCCGAAAGTCTTCCAATATTAAAACCTTGTTCGTTAATTGGCGTTACACACCCCATAACTATATCTTCTATAAGTCCTTTTTCTATATTCCCCCGTTTTGTTACTTCACTCAGTGCAACTGCCGCAAGTTGTATGGGGTGAAGTAAACGAAATGCCCCATTTCTTTTACCAACTGGCGTACGTACAGCTTCAACAATAACAACGTCCCGCTTCATATTTTCTCGCCTACTTTCCCTTTTGAATAATCATAAAAACCTTTCCCAGTCTTTCTTCCAAGATGTCCTGCCTCTACAAGTTTCACAAGTGTTTGCGGCGCTCTAAACCTATCGCCAAATGCTTCCATTAGTCCTGTACTCGCAAATAGCATCGTATCTAGCCCTACATAATCCGCTAATTCAAATGGTCCCATTGGATAGTTCAAACCAAGCTTAATTGCCTTATCAATGTCCTCTTTACTTGTAATTCCTTCTTCATACATACGCATGCACTCTAACATATGAATAGCAATTGCCCGCGACGTCACAAATCCTTGCATATCTTTCACAACAACCGTTTCTTTCCCAATTCCTTCTGAGACTGTTCTTACTGCTTGTATCGTACTTTCTGCTGTAACCACTCCTCGTACAATTTCAACGAGCTTCATAACAGGAGCGGGATTAAACCAATGCATCCCCACTACTTTTTCTGGACGACTTGTTACACTTGCAATTGCAGTTACACTTAATTCAGACGTATTCGTTGCTAGAATAGTAGATTGCGATGTATACAAATCTAGCTTTTGAAAAATCTCCTTCTTTAACTGTAATATTTCTGGTACTGCTTCAATAACAAGCTCTACATTTTGGCAAGCTTCTTCCAATATAACTGTAGAAGTAATATGAGCTAGAATGCCATTTTTTTCTTCCTCTGTCATACGTCCTGCGTTCACGAAACGACTCAAGCTTTTGGTGATAGTTCCATAAGCTTTTTGTAAACTTTCTTCTGATATATCATACATTTTCACATGTTTATCGCCCATCGCTAACGCTTGGACAATTCCACTTCCCATAATTCCTGCACCAATTACTGCGATATTTTGAATCATTATTTTCCTCCTTTAATTATTTTCTTTTCATTTCCACAACATACATTTCAACAACGAATCAATACTTTTCGAAATAGTCTTGCATATTCACGAGAAATAAATGTCCCCTTGATTCTCTATCTTCTCTCTAATTATTCATACACGAACTCGCTCAATTACATCTAATTGTTCCAATCTCTCAATCTCTAACTTCGATAATCCAAGCTTTTGCAACACTTCTTCGGTATGCTCACCAAGCTTCGGTGGATTCGCAAATGCATGACTCGTATGTGTAAATACATATCCTTTCTCATTTACTAGATGCCTTGTAAATGGTGACGACGATAATTCATTTGTCTCCAAAACAGGCGCTAAACAACAATCCACTTCCATCGCAAATTTCGTCCAGTACGCCAATGGCTTACTAGCAAAGAGTGCTTTCATTTGCTCATAAATGATTTGACCATCTTGAGTTAGTTCATATTGCTTATCCCCCCATTCTACTCTTCCTACCGCTTCACAAAAGGAATGCCAAAATTTCTGTTCAACTGCTCCGAGCGCAACAAACCTTTCATCGCTCGTTTCGTAGAGGGAATAACATACAATCTTACCGCTAAGCAAATCTAGCCCATGACGTTTGTTATACATTTTTTCAAGCATGATATGATTGTTCATTAACATCATTAAGCTATCTGTGAGGGAAATATCGTGATAACTCCCTTCCCCAGTTCGCTCTCTTTGAAACAATGCTGCCATAATTTTTTCTGAAGCCATCATTCCGCCTATCTCATCCCCAAGGGTAATTTTGGGATGAACCGGAATTCCTTCTTGATCTTTCAACTGTGCTAATACGCCGCTTACTGCCATAAAATTTATGTCGTGGCTTGCAAGATTCGAATGTTCTTTATTTTGTCCATATCCAGTTAATGAAGTATAAATGATACTTTTATTTATCCGTTTAACTTCTTCATATCCAAGACCAAGACGGTTCATTACGTTAGGCCGAAAGCTTTCTATTAAAACATCAGATTTTTGAAGAAGTTTTTTCACTACCGCTACTCCTTCTGGATGCTTTACGTTTATTGCAATACTTTTCTTGTTACGATTATTCGCATAAAAAAACGCCTGATTACCAGATTCCAACCCTCTTGCTAAATCACCATAAAGCGGTTCTACCTTTATCACTTCTGCACCTAAATCAGCAAGGCGAAGTGCTGCATACGGACCTGGTAAGTAGTGAGAAAAATCAACAACTGTTATTCCTTTCAACATCATAAGCCCATACCCTTCGCAATTATGTTTTTCATAATCTCATTCGTACCAGCATAAATCGCGCTTACTGGAATATCACGATAACGCCGCGCAATCTCGTATTCTTCCATATATCCATATCCACCGTGCAATTGTATGCACTCTGCTGACACTTTTTTTGCAAGATCTGTCAGCCACCACTTCGCCATCGATACTTTCGTTACGATGTTCTCACCATTCATGTGATTGGCAATACAGTCATCGACAAATGTTCTGCCAATTTCAATTTCCGTATACATCTCTGCTAATCGAAACTGTACTGTTTGAAAATCGCTTATACTTTTCCCAAATGCTTTTCGCTCTTGGACATAGTTTTTCGTTATATGTAGCATCACTTCCGCGGCTGTTTTAGCTGCAATTGCAACAATGAGACGTTCTTGCTGCAACTTTTCCATGAGATAATAAAAACCTTTTCCTTCTTCCCCTAACAAATTCGAAGCAGGCACTTTTACATCTTCAAAAATAAGTTCTGCTGTATCTTGACTATGTAAGCCGATTTTTTTTAGTTTTTTTCCTCTTTTAAATCCCTCCATTCCTCTTTCTAAAACAAGTAGACTCATGCCTTTATGAGCCGGTTTAATATTTGTATCTGTCTTACAAACAACGATAACTAAATCTGCATGAATACCATTTGTAATAAATGTTTTTTCTCCATTCACGACATAATAATCACCTTCTTTTCTTGCAGTTGTTCGAATACTCGCTAAGTCCGAACCTGCTCCTGGCTCCGTCATCGCAATTGCAGTTATACATTCACCGCTTACACATTTTGGTAACCAACGTTTCTTTTGTTCTTCTGTTCCATACTGCATGAAGTATGGAACGACAATGTCATTGTGCAAACCAATTCCGATTAAACTTGATCCAACCTTTTCAAGTTCCTCGTTAATGACAACCGAATATCCAAAATCAGCACCTGCTCCACCATACCGCTCATCTACCATTGGACAAAGAAAACCTTTACTCCCCATTCTTGTCCAAAAAGCACGAGGAATTATTCCTTCTTTTTCCCATTCGTTATAGTATGGATATGCTTCCTTTTCTAAAAATTTATGAAAAGCATCACGAAAAATGTGATGCTCCTCCTGTAAATATTTATGCCTCATCATATCCTCCCCTTAGCTTCCGTTTCTGCATTACGCAAAATAAACTTTTGAATTTTACCGCTTGCATTTCTTGGCAGTTGTTCAACAAACACATAGCGACGTGGACGTTTATAATCAGCAAGCTTATCACTTGCTTTGCAATACTCATCTAATATCTCTTCGGTAAGAGACTGATCTTTTGAAACGATGTATGCTAGAACACTTTCTCCCCAAAGCTCATCTTTCTCTCCAAGCACCGCAACATCTAAAACACTTTCATGTGTATACAAAAAATCCTCGACCTCACGTGGGTAAATGTTTTCTCCACCACTAACAACCATATCGTCAACGCGATCCGCAACGTATAAATAACCATCTGTATCTACATACCCCAAATCTCCTGAATGGTACCATCCTTTATATAATGCTTTTGCTGTTGCCTCTTCATTGTTGTAATACCCTTTCATCAAACAGGAACCTCGCACAATAATTTCTCCAATTTCATACGGTCGTAATATATCATTCGGCTCAGATGGTCCTTCTTCATTTGGACGGACAACACGAATTTCATGATTATAAGCAGCTTTTCCTGCAGAACCTACTTTAGTAAGTTGCTCATTCTCTCGTAAAAAAGTAACTGCCGGTCCCATTTCCGTCATACCATAAGCTTGTACTAATGAAACATTCAATTTTTCATCACAAGCTTTTACAAGTGCCGGTGCCATTGAAGCTGCTCCATATAAACCGTACCTAAGAGAAGATAAATCATACTGCATTAAATCTTCCTGCAACATCATATTCCACATTGTAGGTGCCGCAAACATAACAGTAACCTTCTCTTTTTCAATCGTTTCGAGCACATTCTTTGCATCGAAATGGTGTAGAATAATATTCGCCCCGCCGCTATGTACCCTTGGAACGAAGCAACAATGCAGCTCAGCACAATGAAACATCGGTGCTGTTACAAGACCGCGACTATTCTCGGTATAATGTAAATATGCGATTCCTATCAAGCTTTGATCGATAATTTCTTGGTGACGGTGAAGTACTCCCTTCGGATAACCGGTTGTTCCACTTGTATACATAATGGAACAAATATCATCTTCTTTTACTTCTACTGTTTCAAAATCCGGTAATGCATTGGATAATTTTTCTTCATATGAAATAGAAAACGATGGATGATTTTGGTCAATGTACCAGAACTGAATATGAGGAAATTGTTTATAAATGCTTTGTACTTGAGAGGATAATTGCTGTTCAAAAAGTACGATTTTTGGAGAGGCATCTTCTAATATATAAATGAGTTCTTGTGGTTTTAATCTGAAATTGATTGGGTTAAATATGGCGCCAATTTTTGCACAAGCGAAACATGTAGTTGCTAGTTCACTACTATTAAAGAGAAATGTCGAGACACGGTCACCTTTTTGTATACCACTTTTTTGGAGCGCATAAGCTAGCTTATTCACCTGTTCATTCCATTCTGTATACGTCCAGCGAATATTTTTTTTCGGTTCAACAATCGCTTCTTTATTTGGATAATTTCCAGTAGTCAGTTCAAGCAAATTTCCAATCGTTATATACAATACGTTTCCCCCTTTCGAATAAAAAGTTTCTCATATAGAGCATGTCACAATGCAGTAACTCAGAGATATTATAACAATTTTCAGAATATTTTAACAGTATTTCTTTCGACAAATCCTTGCCATGTGTTTGTAGGTGAACAAGAACATAAAAAATTTACTTTTTAGTGGAGGGGGTGACCCTCCACTCCATACTTCTATCTTTCTTACACTTCACTTAATACATTTTCCTCTTTTCGTTCTACCTTCTCAACCATATTCCCTTCCTCATCCCACTTCACAGCGCGATAATAGGCATCATGATAAAAAGTGAACCATGCTTTCTTTTCTGTGCCATACTTCATCCATTTTTGCTTATGTTCAATTGAAGTCATTGGATAATCATCATATGCCATCACCCATAATACGTTTTGATGAGCATGCGTTGGCAAGAGATCCGCTAAATGAAGCATCGTTTCTCCTTTACTTTCAAGAACAATTACAGCATGACCATCACTATGCCCTCCTGTATGTACCATTCTGATTTCATCTGAAATTTGTATTTCGTCTTTGAAAGTGACAATTTGCTCTACAATTGGCTCCCAATTTTCTTTCCAATATGTATTACGAGAGCGGATATTAGGGTTTTTCATTTCATTCCATTCTATTTCTGATACATACACTTTTGCATTTGGAAACGTCGGAACAAGCTCACCATCTTCCGATTTTGTTAATCCTGATGCATGATCAAAATGAAGGTGTGTCATTAATACATAATGAATATCTTCAGCTGTTAGACCGCGCTCCACTAGAGAATGTTCAACTGACGATTCTTCTGTTACCCCTTGATTCCGCTTCATTTTTTCATTCATTTTATTATTTCCAATTCCTGAATCAATGAGCATATTTCCTTCTTTCGTTTGTACAAGCAACGGATCTGTTCTTAAATAAATATGATTTGTATCATTATGTTTATATTTGCGTGACCATAAGATTTTTGGTACGACACCAAACATCGCTCCCCCATCTAAATGAGTGTTCCCTCCGCGGAGCCATGTCACTTTTATTTCTCCGATTTTTAAAGATTCCATTCCACATTCCCCCTTTTCCATTTTACCCCGCTATTCGTGTGCAGTAAGACTCCCACCTCAAAATGCAGCAAATGCAAAGAAGTTAGTCGGGGAATCAACTGCCCGTAAAAGCCCGATTGGTGCGGGCTGATTAAAGTTCCTCTTTATTCTAACACAAAATTCAGAATGTTTTTTTACAACAAAAAAACCTGCGCATTACTGCGCAGGTTCTGTTCTATATTTCGCTTCAACACGATAAATACGATGTCCTTTACTAGAAAACTTCTCTTCGTATTCCGTCATAATGTTACCTTCGAAATCACTGTTATGAAGATCTAAGCTAAGGAATGTGAGTAGCATGCCATATTCAGCCATACTCATAAGAGAGTATTCAAATAAACTTTGGTTATCCGTTTTAAAATGAATCTCTCCGCCTGTTACTAACACTTCTTCATAATTGCGTAAAAATGTTTTATACGTTAAACGACGCTTCTCGTGACGATTTTTTGGCCATGGATCTGAGAAGTTTAAATACACACGGTCAATTTCGCCTTCCGCAAAGAAAACTGTTAAATCTTCAGCATCTTTATTAATTAATTTTAAGTTTGGTACTTCTTCTTCAATTAACCTATCAAGCGCATCTACGATAACACTTGTGAATTTTTCAATTCCGATATAGTTAATATGCGGATTCGCTTTTGCCATCTCATAAACGAAACGACCACGACCTGTTCCTACTTCAATATGGATCGGATGGTCATTTCCAAACACTTCTTTCCAATTGCCACAACGCTCCTCTGGGTTTCCAATTACAAACTGTGAATACTCATTAATTCGATCCATTGCATATGGTTTATGTCTTAAACGCATAGATGTCTTCCTCTCTTTACCAGACTATTTTTAGAAGGTTTATTCCTTCTTTCTTTTTTAATCAATCTATCAAACAAAAAACCAAGTACGTACGAGCACTCGGTCCGTTTCTTTCAAGTATAAGGTGTTCCATTTTGATACAAACTACAAAGAGCATAGAACGAAACTCTCCTGTAGAAACGTTTCGTTAGCCAATGATTAGCTACTCCATGACGAAATAGAAAATTTCTCTTACTTGTTCAAATTGAACAACAATCGAAAGGATGATCCAATCATGCCGATTAATCAACAACATCAATTAGAAATTTTAAAAGATATTCTAGTCAATCACCAAAGCGATTGCTGTGGAACGGTTTCTGAGTGCGAACAATTAGAACGGCTCATTCAATCATTGCTTGCAAACGATAGTGTGAACAGCGATGTAAAAGCAATGCTAAACGATGTATATTACTATAGTCAATCGGGTAAATATTCTCCTGATTTAGACAATCATATTTCCAATAATCAAGAGCAACTCACGCAATGGATTTCTGGAATGGACAATTTCTCTTAAATTATTTATTACTCTGAAGCAAGTAGTTGCTGTAAATATTGATGCCAATATTCAGCTTCTGCTTGCTGTTTTTTTGTTGTATGCCATTGAACAGATAAAATAGTTTGTGCCACTACATACCACTTCATACGATGAACCAATGATTCATTCATTTCAATTCCATAATACGCTAACCATTCGTCCCATTCGTGACGCGGAACATACCAATATAATAACATACCAAGATCAAGAGCAGGATCCGCAATAAGCGCTCCATCCCAATCAATTAAAAATAATTCATCTTCGTTCGATAATAACCAATTGTTATGATTGACGTCACAGTGGCACACGACAAACTCATCATGTTCAACATCTTTCAGTGTGGTTTTTAAATATCGTAGCCCTGTCTGAATCGTTTCATCCGTTCTTAAATCTCCTCTTAAAACAAAATACAATTGTTGCAATAACTCCTGCGCATAGAGCGGCTGTTTTCCAAGCCTTTGTATCATCTGCACAAGCGCTTTAGATGAATGTATTTTTTTTAAAAGCTTTGCAACACGCTCAAGTTTCATATCCTCTGGCTCTAGCTTTTGCCCTGGAAGCCACTTTTGAGCTGAAATCACATCACCGTTCGTCACTCTTCTTGTCCAAAGTAATTTTGGAACAATTCCTTCTGCTGACAATACCGCTAAAAAAGGCGATGTATTCCGCTTTAAAAATAGCTTTTGTTGTCCATTTTGCGCAATATATGCATCGCCTGTTGCCCCACCAGCTGGTATAAGACTCCACTCTTCTCCTAATAATTGTTCCAACCATTCCATATTCATTACCCGTTAACAAATCCTTATCTTTTATAGTTATGAAAAGAAAAACCGCAACACCTTTTGAAGATGTTGTGGATTCATATGAAAACTCCCGCCACTTAGCTCCTTTGGCTCTTAAAGTAGGGGTTTCTCGTGTTAATCATCTCTAACAGATGATTAACACGAGTAGAGTTGACACAGCTGCCTGATGCACAACCCCTCTATTCCATTGGCAAACGCCCCTGGAACTAATTTTTTAATATATTGTATAAAGACAGTTACTAGCAATTCATCTTCATCCTCAAAGACTATACTAAGCATATTCCTTGAAAGTGGAGTTTTCTTACTTTTTTTGATAAAAGAAAACTTGGCATGGGCCAAGAAATCAAAACAAACTAACCGTCTATTCTTTTATATTTTACAAAACCAATAATACAATGACAACTTATCGAAATCGTCACCTTTGTCAATTCTACATTTATTATATTCTCATCGTCAAGTAGCGATTTGTCACATTATCGCCAATATATACGAGCTAATCGGAACCATTTGAAGTTCACTTCCTTGAAATGAAGAAATCGGATGTACTTTCGCTTTTGTACTGTCTGCTAATACGTACCACATTTCGTGTTTCGGCAGTGAAATCGTTTCTAATTGCACACCATTATGAAACAACACCACAATTTCCTTCCAAGGACCGAACTTTCCTATATTTTGTAAATGATAAGCAACAACAGTAGGAGATGTTTGTAAAAATGTCATATGCTTCTTTATAAGATTCGCTGACTGTAAGCGAAACGCTCTATGTGCCTTACGAATCGCAATCAAGCCTTGTATATAAGCAATTGTTTCTATTTCTTTCTCTTTTTGATCCCAATCGAGTTGATTAATTTCGTCAAGCGCATTATAACTATTTTCATTTCCTTTCTTAGAACGATAAAACTCTTGTCCTGCATGTAAAAATGGAATTCCTTGTGAGAGTAATGTCATCGCTGTCGCTAAACGATGACGCCTTTTTTGCACTTCTTCCGTTTCCTGATTGCTACGCACGAGTTTATCCCACATCGTCATATTGTCATGACATTCCACATAGTTAATACTTTGAATGGGTTCTAAAAATAACCCGTCTCCTTTTTCATTTACAAGACTTCCTGTTAACACATATTGCAAATGCGCGGGGTCTACACTTCCTCCAAATGCAAAACCACGTTTACTTACATCAAACGTGCTACCTTTTATTCCATCACGAAATTGATCGTTGAACTGCGCGATTTGTGGCATTTTGTTTGCATTGTTAAGCGTTGCCTTCTCTTCTGCCGGAAGCGGTGTTTGTAAATCCCAGCCTTCCCCTAATAACAGTGCATCCTTTTTTCTTTTCCTTATTTCCTTTTCTAATTCATTCATCGTTTCTACATCTAAAATTCCCATTAAATCAAATCGAAAACCATCCACGTTATATTCAGTAAGCCAATATAAAACAGAATTAATAATAAATTTCCGCATCATTTTTCGCTCTGATGCTAGATCATTCCCAACTCCAGTTCCATTTGATGGCATACCATTTTCATCATGTCTGAAATAGTATCCTGGTACAAGCTTTTCAAAAGATGATGTTTCTCTTTCATATACATGGTTGTATACAACATCCAAAATAACGCGGAGTCCATGCTCATGAAACTTTTCAATAAGTTGTTTACATTCCTTGATTCGGTTATAAGGGTCGGTAGGATCACTTGCATACACTCCCGTTGGAACGTTGTAATATAATGGATTATAGCCCCAGTTATACGTTACAAAAGGGGTCGTTTCATCTACTCCAGCAAAATGATGAAGAGGTAAAAGCTCAACATGTGTAACTCCTAATCCTTTTATATAAGAAAAGGCCGTCTCTGTCCCAAGTCTCCCCTTCGTATTCTCTTCTGTTAATCCAGTATATGTCCCCTTTTTTTCCACACCACTATTTGGATGCATAGTGGCATCACGAATATGCAATTCATAAAGGATTGCATCCGTAAAAGATTCAAGTTTAGGTAATGAATTTTGTTCTTTTACATATGTCTTCGCAAGATCAATTACAATTCCATACTTACCATTCACCGATACCGATTTTGCATATGGATCTACAACTTCATTCCATATTAAATTAATACAAACGAGAAATGTATACCTTGCTAATTCAAAGTCTCCTTGTAAAATACGAGACCAAACACCATTCTCTTCTCTTTGCATCTCATAATCCGTATACTCTTTATCATTTTTATAAATTCTTACTTTCGCAAGTCTTGCAGTTGGTGCCCACATTTTAAAAGTTGTTTTTTCCTTTCTATAACAAGCTCCTAAATCGCTACCATCATAATAATATTTTTCATCAAATACAGCCGTTCGAATAACCGCTCCAATTTGTAAATCTGTTTCTTCATTCCGCTCATCCCGCACTGTATAATACTTCCCCACATCAAGTGGATATTCTATATAACATTCATACTTTGTTACATCTGCAAGGGAAATAATTTGAGCAACCTTAAGCTCCCATACATGATTTCCTTCCTGCATAAAAAATGTCCGGCTTGTTCCATACGTATGCGGGAGCAAAATTGTAATTTTATTCATTTCATCTAAATAAGCTTCAAATGGACGCTTTACTTTCAGCATAAAAAATCACCATCATTCTCGAAATTAAAATGAAACTATATGAATACAATTTGAAAAACCGACATAAAACCCAATCTTTAGGTGGGAGAGAGCAACTGGCCATTCATAGAAGCGGTCAGAACCTCTTCCTGCCCCGTGCAACGCTAAAACAAAGAGAGAAAACAAGTAGCGATCACTTTTTGCTTTACATAACAGGGGATTTTATGTTGAAAAATCAAAATAGATTTATATATCTGTAAGAAATAGGTATCCCCTAAAGATAAAGTGAAACTTCCATCAGTGGGGGTTTTCTTCATCTTCCACCCATCTCCCTTGTTTCTCTCTGAATATTGAGGTGGGGGGTCTTACTGCCCGAAAATAACAGGATAAATGGGACGTTACACAAACTTACTATTTTCTATAGTATATTCACATTCATAAGAAACGTTTTCACACTTTAAGATTCTGTAACTTTATTTCATAAATTGACTCATACTTTGGAGTTTGATGGATGTGAGACTCATACAATGTAATCGTATCAGCCTGAAACAATATCGCATCTAATTGCTTCAGATCTTTAAGATTAAATGTTTCTTCTCCCATCCACTTACGAGCAACAGTAATATGCGGATGATAGGGACGTGTTTCAAGCGAAAAACCGTTTCTTTCACAAATAGCATGCACCTGTTTTTGCATATCAAATAACGCTTGATTTTCTTTTAATCCAGCCCAAAATATACGTGGGCTCTCTACTAGGCCAAATGTAGAAAAATTTTGCAGCGTGAGATCTAATTCCGTTTTATTTGTAAGGAGTTGTAATCCTTTCTCTATTCCTTTCAATTGTTCCTGCGCCGCACTCCCTAAAAAAGCAAGTGTAATATGATAGTCTTCCTTATATACCCATGAGCGAAATGGCAACTTATCCTTCATTTCTTCTTTGTAATTTCCAAGTATTTCTTTTATATGATCCGGCAGGGTAACTGCTAAAAAATAATGTGGTACCATTTGTATCTTCTCCTTTCTTGTTATTGTTGCTTTTCTTTTGTATCTCATTCAATTGGATAAAAAGAATCCGCTCCCTAAAATAGGGAGCGGTCATATATCACAGGAAAATCAACCTATTTCGCTAATTCATAAATTGCCTGTGCATAAATTGCTGTTGCTTTTAGTAAATCTTCTATTTCAATATACTCATCTTTTTGATGAGCAAGTTCTTCTTTTCCAGGGAAAAGCGGACCGAATGCTACACCAGCTTTTAATGAACGAGCATATGTACCGCCACCAATTGCTAATAGCTCCGCTTTCTCTCCTGTTTGTTCTTCATACACACGTTGTAATGTACGAATTAAAACATGATCTTTATCAACGTGATGCGGACGTGAGTTAGAATAATCAGCTACTTGGAAGCCTTTGTTGCCGACATAGTCTTTTAATTTCTGCACCGTCTCTTCAAAATTCGTTGTTACTGGATAGCGCACATTTAAACCTAAGTTTCCGCCTTCTTCTTTCGTATAAGAAAGGCGACCTACATTGACTGTTAACGGTCCGCTAATTTCATCTTTATAAGCGATTCCTGCTTTTTCTCCAAGCGTATCATTCGTAAATGTTTCTGTAACAAACGCCGCAAATGAAGCGCCTTTACCGTCAAGAGCAATCGTTGTTAAAAAGTTCGCTAATAAGAGTCCTGCATTTTCACCTTTTTCAGGAGTAGAACCGTGAGCTGAAACTCCTTCTAATTGTAGTGTCACGGTATTTCCTGCTACATTTGCTTTACCTGTCTTCTTCACAGTTTGTAAGTATTGTTCATAAGCATTGCTGAGTTCCTCTGCTTTTTCAGTCGTAATCACTGCTTCCGCAAAATCAGGAACCATATTTAAACGGCGACCTGAAGCAAATGAAACAAGCTCATATTCCCCGCCTTCTGTTTCGCTATTCTTTTGCACAACTTGTATATCAGAAATCCCTTTTTCCGCATTAATAATAGGAAAATCTGCATCTGGCGCGAACCCCATTGTTGGCATTTCTTCATTTTTGAAATAATGATCGACACATTTCCAGTTGCTTTCTTCATCCGTTCCTAAAATCATGCGTACGCGTTTTGAAAGCGGCAATCCTAATTCTTTTACAATTTTCATTGCATAGTAAGCAGCCATTGTTGGCCCTTTATCATCAATTGCACCGCGTGCAAAAATCTTTCTGTCACGAATATCAGCGCTGTATGCAGGAGTTGTCCAACCATCTCCTTCTGGTACAACATCAACGTGACAAAGAATGCCAACTAACTCTTCTCCTTGTCCCATTTCAAGATGCCCTGCATACCCTTCTAAATTTTTAGAAGTAAATCCTTCTACTTCCCCTTTATGTAACATGAAGGATAATGCCTTTGCTACACCTTCTCCAAACGGTGCACCTTCTTTTTCCGTTTCTTCTTCCCATACACTTTTAATTTGCAGGAATTGCTGCGCGTCATGAATTAATTCATCTTTTCTTTTCTCAACTTCTTCTGTCCAATTAATTGCTGACATAACTCATTCACCTCTTCTATATTCTCTCTTTCATCATAGCAAACGAAAATCCGATATGACAACAGGAGAACATCCAATAATGAACAATTTTAATTTTTCAGACACTTCATATTAGTTTTTCTTTTATTTTTCTAAAAAAATTTGCAGGAATTTGGCGTTTTACGTAGAAATTTATGTGGTAGTTGATAGAAGAGACATAGAATGTCAACTACCAATATTTTTATATTTTATTATTTGTTAAACTTTTGTAAAATTTAACTAGGTTAAAGCATGAAATTTGTCAAGTGGAGTACAATGGAAGTAAGGACCTTCTTTCCTGAATGGGGTCAAAAAAACTAGTAGAGGAGTGGTTTTCTCTTGAAACCTACGACTACTCGTATGCTAACACGCATTAAATCAATTTATATGTACATCAATGAGAATGGTACGGTAACGACGAAAGACCTTGTAGATGAGTTCGGGATCACACCGCGAACAATACAACGTGATCTGAATGTGTTGCAATTTAATGAACTCGTGTATAGCCCTTGCCGCGGTAAGTGGACAACAACAGGAAAGAAAGTGAGAATGACCTCATAACGAAAACAATTGTATCTAAAATATAATACATACCCCTTTCTGTAAAATCAGAAAGGGGTTCTTTCTATTTTTTAGAATCGGTCTCAATCTTGACTCTCTGTTTGAACTTGATACGTTTTTAACATTTCCACTTCTTCATCTGTTAATTCACGGTATTGACCAAGTTCTAATTCTCCATCTAACACTAAAGGTCCCATCTCCGTTCTCTTTAAGTAGACAACCTTTTTCCCTACCGCTTCAAACATGCGCTTTACTTGATGGAATTTTCCTTCTGTAATGACAAGCTCGATTTCAGACACATCATCGCTTTTCAAAATTGTAAGTTCACCTGGCTTCGTTTCATAGCCATCATCTAAAATAACACCTTTTGCAAATTCTTCTACATCTTTTTCTGTTACAACTCCAGCTACGTGTGCATAGTACTTTTTCGGAACGTGCTTTTTCGGAGATAATAACTGATGCGTAAGCTTCCCATCATTTGTTAATAATAGGAAGCCTTCTGTATCAATATCAAGTCTTCCAACTGGAAACGGATCAAAGATTGCATCTTCTAATTCCAATAAATCAACAACTGTTTCATGATTATCATCTTCTGTTGCCGAAATGACCCCTTGTGGTTTATGCATCATTAAATATACAAATTCCTTATATTCAACAATCTCACCGTGAATCGTAACCTCTTGTTCTTCTACATTCACATGAAACTTCGCATCTTTTACTGAAATTCCATCAATTTTTACAACGCCATCCTTTAATAACTTCTTTACTTCTTTTCTACTTCCGTATCCCATATTTGCTAATAATTTATCTAATCTCATTTTTTCACCTTCTTGTATTTATCATAGAAAAGGGGACGTGTATTACGCCCCTTTTGATTTCATCTTTATTTTCAGCTTACCGCCAAGCTTACGCTGAATCTTCTCTAAAGCTTCTCCGCTAAATACTCTTTCAAGTACACCTGTGCGAATCGCTAACAATCCGTAAGTAAGGCCACCAATACCTGCACAAACCGCAACTGTAATCAGTGCACCAAATCGGCCCTCAGGCGAAATCACAAAGGATAAAATTCCTTGTGATAGTTTTACGACAATGACCATCACAATTGTTAATATTGCAATTTGGAATGTTCGTTTATATACAACACCGAATGAATAGTGTGCATGTTTTCGAATTTGTTTATTCGTATACCAAATGGAAGCTAGGAATCCAATACCTGTTGCTAAAACAGCTCCAACTGTACCGAAGTAACGAATTAAAATCACATTACATAAAAACTTCAAAATAACGCCCATGCCAAGCGCAATAACCGCATGCTTCTGCTGATTAATCCCTTGCAATATCGCTGCAGTCACTGTAAATAACGCGAATAATAACGCAACTGGCGCATACCACATCAATACTTGTCCACCTAATGGATCCTTTTCATAAAACGCTGTATAAATCGGATACGCAAGCGTCGAAATACCAACTACCGCTGGTAATGTCAAGAACATATTTGCCTGGAATGTTTGTGTAATTTGTAGTTTTAAATAGCGAAATTGTTTTTCTGTAAATGATTTTGTAATTGCTGGAACAAGAGTTAAACTAAACGCCGTTGCAAGTGACACAGGAATCATAATTAATTTATGCGTCCACATCGTAAAAATACCAAGTGCTCGCTCTGCAATATCACCTTGTCCAATCGCTTGCATAATAGAGTTGAATGTTAATGTATCAATTTGTTGATATAAAGGAATTGTTAATCCAATAACAACATAAGGAATTGCATATGCAAATAATTCTTTAAATAATTGAATTGTACTTACTGTTGATTCTGGTACAGTTTGTTCAATTAAATATTGATCGAGATGCTTTTTGCGTTTTAACCAGTACCATATTAATACACCAAGCGCTCCCACAGCTGAAACAAACGCTGCGAAAGTTGCCACTCCAACTGCTGCCGCTACTGATCCACCTATTACTTTAATGACAATAAAACTACCCGCTAATAAAAAGATAATGCGAATAATTTGTTCAATAATTTGCGATACCGTAGTCGGTCCCATCGATTGATGACCTTGGAAATAACCACGAATTAAACTTGCTGCTGGTACAACAATAAGCGCAAAACTTACGAGGCGAATAATCATCGTAACATCTTCTATACTATTGTGTACACGTTGTTTACCAAGCATTGCCTCAGCAAATAATGGCGCAGACATGTAAAGAACTAAGAAGGAAAGGATTCCTGTTGCAATCATCATAACCATTCCCGAGCGGAACATTCTCCGGCTCGTCTTATAATCTCCAAGCGCATTATATTTAGAAACAAACTTTGAAACAGCAAGCGGCACTCCCGCCGTTGCAATACTTAAAAAGATCGTATATGGAATATATCCATACGTATAGAGCGTTCCGCCTTCTGTGCCAACTAAGGCATGAAATGGAAAGACATAAATCATGCCTAGAAACTTAACTAAAAAAGTTCCTAACGTCACAATAAGCGTTCCGCGCAGAAATTTTGAATCGGACATAGATGATCCTCCTACATATATAACGCTGAACTCTAACCTTTGTATTGTACCACAATTCTTCAGCGAAACAGTATATCACTGAATTTTTCTTTTCTACGAAAACATGCTATTCTTTTAGGCAGGAAATGTAGAAAATGAGGTCGATATACTATGCATTATGATGTGATTGTCATCGGAGGAGGCCCTTCAGGATTAATGGCCGCAATCGGTGCTGCTGAAGAAGGCGCACGCGTCTTGCTTCTTGATAAAGGAAATAAACTAGGACGTAAGCTTGCGATTTCTGGCGGTGGACGCTGCAACGTAACAAACCGCTTACCGCTTGATGAAATTGTGAAACATATACCAGGAAACGGTCGCTTTTTATACAGTGCCTTTTCTATCTTTAATAATGAAGATATTATTACGTTCTTCGAAAAGCTTGGTGTAAAGCTAAAAGAAGAGGATCATGGGCGCATGTTCCCTGTCTCAAATAAAGCGCAATCAGTTGTCGACGCTTTATTAACAAGACTAGAAGAACTAGGCGTTAAAATGCGTACGAACACACCTGTTGAAACGATCGAATATGAAAACGGTCAAACAAAAGCCGTTGTTCTCCAGACAGGCGAGGTTCTTGAAACAAATCATGTTGTAATTGCTGTTGGCGGAAAATCTGTCCCTCACACTGGTTCAACTGGGGATGGCTACGCTTGGGCTGAAAAAGCGGGACATACAATTACAGAACTTTTCCCAACGGAAGTCCCAATTACTTCAAACGAACCATTTATTCGTGACCGTACATTGCAAGGTCTTGCTTTACGCGATGTAAACTTAAGCGTATTAAATCCAAAAGGAAAAGCTGTCATTTCTCATAAAATGGACATGCTCTTTACCCACTTTGGTATTTCTGGCCCAGCCGCTCTTCGCTGTAGCCAATTCGTTGTAAAAACGATGAAAAAATTTAAAATGCGCGCAGTAGAAATGAGCATCGATGCACTGCCAGAAGAAAATAGCGAACAGCTCTTCCAACGCATGATGAAACAAATGAAAGAAGAACCCAAAAAAGGAATCAAAAATGTGTTAAAAGGATATGTTCCTGAACGTTATTTCCTATTCTTATTAGAAAGAAACGGAATTGACGGTAGCGAACAAGCTGGGCAAGTTTCACATGAAAAAATCCGTGCACTTGTGAAAGACTTCAAAGAGTTTAAAGTAACAGTAAACGGCACACAGCCACTTGAAAAAGCATTCGTTACAGGCGGCGGCGTTTCTGTTAAAGAAATTCATCCGAAAGAAATGGCTTCTAAATTAATGAATGGTCTATACTTCTGCGGAGAAGTTCTTGATATTCATGGCTATACAGGCGGCTACAATATCACTTCCGCTCTTGTCACAGGGCGAATCGCCGGAACAACTGCAGGACAAAACGCAAAAGTGCGGTACTAAAAAAGAAACACGGGTGGATTCTTCCCCCTCCTGTTTCTTTTTTGTTGCCTTATATAGCTTAGTAGCTTTATATTTTATATTGTTGAATATTATAAAGGGGAAAACATATGAGAAAAAAAGTCATGATATCTTTAATGTTAATGACGTTTCTTTCCGCTGTGGAAGGAACGATTGTTAGTACGGCAATCCCTCGTATAACGAGTGATTTATCTGGCGTTGAACTTGTTAGTTGGGTGTATGCAATTTATATGCTCGCAACTGCTGTCTCGACTCCAATCTACGGAAAACTAGCAGATTTATTCGGACGTAAAAAAGTACTGCTCATCGGTGCAGCCATCTTTTTAATCGGTTCTGCATTATGCGGAGTCGTGACATCGATGGAACAATTAATCGTCTTTCGCGCTCTTCAAGGTATAGGTGCCGGCGCTGTTATGCCAATTACAATGACGATTATCGGAGACTTATATAGCGAAGCAAAAGACCGTGCAAAAGCACAAGGCTGGATGAGTGCTGTTTGGGGCGTTTCAGGTGTTGTAGGACCGTTAGTAGGCGGATTTTTAGTTGACTCTCTTTCTTGGCGCTACATCTTCTTCTTAAACGTTCCATTTGGAATCCTTGCTTGTGTGATGATTGCCACTTCTTATAAAGAGTCGATCAAACCAGCGAAACATCATATCGATTATCCTGGTGCGATTATCTTCTCACTAAGTACAATCGCTTTACTTTACGCACTCTTAACAGGAAGCAGTAAGCAAAACTGGGGCGACATTACAATTATCGGCCTCCTAATCTTTGCAGCTGTTTCATTCATTATTTTCTTATTCGTTGAGAAAAAATCTCCGGAACCATTAATCCCGTTAGCACTTTTCTCAAACCGTACATTATCAACAATAAATGTACTAACGCTTATTGCTGGCGTAATGATCATTAGTATTACAATGTACCTTCCAATTTGGAGTCAAGGTGTATTAGGAAAAAATGCTACCGAAGCTGGAATTATTCTCATGCCAGTTCCCGTTATGTGGACATTTGGTGCGATTCTTTCCGGGAATTTAGTTGGTAAGTTGCAAACAAAACAAATTATTTTACTTGGAGCTAGCATTTTATCAGTCGCTACCTTCTTATTATTCATATTATCAACTCATTCACCAGCATTTCTAATTTATGTTGCGGTCGGACTATTCGGCTTAGGAATGGGACTTATTACACCAATTTATATGGTAACCATTCAAGCAGCTGTCCCTGCACATACACGCGGAACAGCAATTGGTTTAAACACATTTGTTAATACATTTAGCCAAACATTAGGTGCCGCTATCTTCGGAACAATCTTTAATACGATGATTCATGCACAAGGCATGCAAAATGTTGATCTTGTCTCAGGTGGACATGGCGGTACAACAAATGTAGTAACAAAATCACAAGAAGTATTAGCTTCGAGCGTACACATCATTTATATGAGTACATTTGCACTTGCACTACTTACACTATTTATCGGGTGGCTTCTATTAAAGCCAGCTACGCAAACAACTGAACAGTAAAAAAGAGGATGATCGTTCATAGCGATCATCCTCTTTCTATATATCGGCGATTTTTTAAATATATCCACCGTTTCTCACGATATATCGGCGATTCGACACAGAATATCGACCATTCGACAATACGTGACAACACTTACTCTTCATGTTCCACCACATATTTGAGCATAGACAATTTATTATTCCAAAACTGTTCATAATAGGAAAGCCACTGCTGTAATTCGGCCAACGGCTCAGGCTGCAACCGATATATCTTTTCTCTCCCAACTTTTCTTCTACTTACTAATTTCGCTTCTGAAAGAATGTGAAGATGTTTCGCTACAGCTGTACGACTCATTGGAAAATGATCTGTTATTTTAGAAATCGGCAATTCTTTTTCAGTTAATAACCGGAGTACTTCGCGGCGTGTTGGATCAGCAATTGCTTGAAAGACATCGTATTTCGCTGCTGATGAGGACACTTATCCTTCAACAACCTTTTTCAGTTTTTCATTTACAATTGTTACCCAGCCACCTGCCATTCTATCGCGAATAACAGAACTTTTCTCGTTTGCTTTCGGAAGAATTGTATCAGCCTGCTTCCATCCACCATGAATAAGAGTAAACTCCGTTTTATCTCCTAAATCTTTCAAAACAAATGAAACGACCCAACCATCTGTATCCCATGAAAAAGATAAACGATGAGGCTCATCAATTTCTAATACTTTACACGGAGATGGTCCAAAAGGTGATTGCACATGAAACTCATGCCCTACCTTAGGTTCAAAGTCATTTGGCATAAACCAAGATGCAATCCCTTCTGAAGTCGATACTGTATTCCATACTTTTTGAATAGGCGCTTCAAAAATAACTGTTTGTTTAATATCTTGTAATGTATTTTGCTCTTCCATATTATATCTCCTTTACGAGGCATCAAAATATAACACCTTTTGGTTTTACCTCTTGATAATATAACACCTTTTGGTTTCACGTCAAGAAACCTCCATTTGCCTGTTGAGAAATTATCAACATTTTTTCAACAGGACAAACACCAGTGCAACATTTCGTCATAATATACTCACAAAAGCAAACACATCTCAATCCTTAGCCTCCCTCCTTCCCTTGGGATTTATTTAGAAAACACATTGATATAAACGAGATATGTATACGCAATGTAATTTGAGCAGGTGGCGATTTTCAAAAACAATAAACTGACTACCTACTCACTCTTTTTCTTTAAAAATTTTTAACAATAAAAGGAGATGAAAGATATGTATTACTGCATTCATTGCTCTGAAATTCATCATGAAAGAGGTTTGACTGATCGAGTCTTCAAAAATGGTTTTTATATTGATCCATTCCTAGGTGAACGCTACCATCTCGGTATGTGTAAAGATGCTACCATTGGTGAAAAAGTTCTATCTACAAAAGAAAACCTGGCACCACAATCCATTATGAATGCTTTACCAACCCATATAATTTCTACTTAAAAACATAAAAAAGAGCTGGTTCCCCAGCTCTTTTTTATGTTTTATAGATAACCATTGCCGAAAAACAATAAATTTGATTTTCATCGTCATTAATGGATACACCAACTTGATATTTAATATCTACAAGCTGTTCGTCATTCAGCTTCTTTAGAAACACATTTACGGAGTCTTCCAAGTCCTTTTCATGACTTTCATCAAACACCTTAACGCGAATCATGTTAACACCATCCTAGATCACAGCTCTCCGCCGCTCGATTATTGCCACGGTGCGTATCTATGATGCGATAAAACTTACCATCTTCATATACATATCCGTCTTCTAACACATATTGCTTATCTTCAGTATAGACATAAAACTTACCTATCATAAATTTATTTGTATATAATTCTAAATAATTTGATTTAAATCTTGCTACTACCTTATTCGTAATATCAATTTTAATTGTGCGCCCCACCATCTCTCCCTCCTTTAAAAAGAACGGATTTAGGTATATTGTATTAACGATTTTGTATTTTATGATTAAAAAAGAGTGGATATGCCTTGTATTTTTCTGTGAGAGTTCCTCAGAATATCATTCCTTTTCACTTGCAGTTCTTTCAAAAAAAATGTTGTGATTTTTTATCTAAAAACAAGATTTAAAAAACGAACTAAAACCATTGACACGGATAGATAACATATGGTAATATAATAAATTTGATATTTTTATCCATATGTGTTATCATTACATATAGTTACCACATATGGAGGTGGATGATTTGTTTCAAATTGGTGATAAAATTGTTTACCCTATGCACGGAGCAGGAATAATCGAAGCGATTGAGGATAAAGAAGTGTTAGGAAAAATACGTCAGTATTGTGTAATACACATGGTTATTAGCGATATGCAAGTGATGATTCCTATGGATAAAGTAGAAAATTCAGGCATACGTTATGTTGTTGACAAAAATACATTAAACGATGTATTAGTTGACATTCATAATGGTGAAGCTGACCACTCACTCTCATGGAAACAAAGATATACCATGAACATGGAGAAAATGAAAAACGGGAAGCTTCTAGACGGTGCTGAAGTTGTTCGCGATTTAATTCGCCGCAATAAAGAAAGAGCATTAAATGCGAGTGAAAAACAGATGCTAGACAACGCGCGCAGAATTTTAATTAGTGAAGTTGCACTTGTGCAAAATGTTTCAGAAAATCAAGCAACTTATATCCTACAAGATACCATCAGTCATTAATCTAAAAATATATATTCAAATTGAAAAACTGATATACAACCTTTCTTTTTTGGTGAGAGAAAGCATCCGGGGCCATGCATAGAAGCGGTCAGACCCTCTTCCTGCCCCATGCCAAATAAAAACAAAAGGAGAAAACAAGTAACGGTCACCTTGTACTCTTCCCTTCAAACCAATACAAATAGCAGCATGACTCCAGTACAAGAACTAGAATCATGCTGCTTTATTTTTCGATTTTTTTAAGAAACAGTGTAATTGTTCCCTCTATTTGTTATTTAACATCACTAACAACTTTTCTTGACTATACATCCACACTGTAATAATTAAACAAGCAAGCGCTACTTCTGAAAGTGCCATAAATCCAATTGCATAATGACCAGTTAGTTGGAATAGTAACGTTAAAATTAACGGTGGGAAAAAGCCCCCTAAGCCGCCTAAAGCTGCAACAAGTCCGTTTACAACCCCTGCTTGCGCAGAAAAGTACATTGGTACAAGTTTGAAAATTGTTCCATTTCCAATTCCTGCGCAAAATGCGACGAGCAAGCAACCAAATGTATATACGTTCATACTTGGCATAAACGATAAAATAATACCAGATAGTGTTAAACCGATGAATACAAAGATTAAAATTTTAAATGGGTTAAACTTATCACCGAGCCAACCACCAATTGGGCGCATGGCTGTTGCCAATACGATGAATCCAGCTGTCCGCATACCTGCATCTACTTTCTCTAATCCAAAGTGAGATACTAAGAAGTTTGGTAAGTATACTGTAAATGCAACAAATGACCCAAAAGTTAAGAAATAGAAAATACATAAGAACCAAAGTTTTTCATTTTTGTATACACCTTTTAACTGTTCCATTAATGGTGTATTTACTTTTCGCTCACTCCGATCACCTAATAAAAAGTTCAGAAGTGCAAAAATAGCAAGTAAGATTAAAAAGGATTGCACAGTTGCTCTCCATCCAAATGAAGTCGCAATGACAGGTGCTAAGAAAGATGTAACTGCTGTTCCTGCATTACCTACACCGTAAATACCATTTACAAAACCGTGACGCTCTTTCGGATAATATTTCGGCAGAGACGTTACACCTACAGAGAATACAGCTCCGCCAATCCCTGCAAATAAACCGCCGATAATTAAATCCATCATCGAATTCGCAATACTAATATAAAAGACAGGGAATAATAGCATAATAAAGCTTATAAAGAATAATTTTCTCGCTCCGTAACGATTGGTCCAATAACCAATTGGTATTCGAAGCACCGACCCTAAAATAACAGGTACTGCTGTGACAAGGGAAATTTGTCCTGCTGTTAACGCAATGTCTACTTTAATAAATGGCATTAATGAAGATAAAATCACCCACACCATAAAACCAATAATAAGATTAGAAGTTTGTAAACCTAACTGAAAATTCGGACTTTTCATCCTTTTCGCCTCCTATTTTGCTCATTTTTTCACAATGTATATTAATTCCCTCCAGTCTAATCACGTACTTCCGTGATTAGACTGGAAAAAATCAACCACCGCTCACTGGGGGAATCAATGCAACAATATCACCAGATTTTATTTTGTCATCTTCATTCGCATATTCTTCATTGATAGCGACCATAATCTGCTCTGAAACTGCGATATGATGTTCTTTCGTAATAATATTTTTTAATTCTGCAACAGTAATATTTTCACAATCTACTTCTAACTCGTTTGTCCCCGCATCTTCTTGTAAATGTGCAAATAATAACACCCGAATCATTTTTTCATCTCCTTTCCAGGCTCCCCGTCTGGATACGGTATTTTTTCTAATTGATCACCAATCCATGAGTCACCATCTTCCCAAAACTCTTTTTTCCAAATCGGAACAATTTGTTTGATGCGCTCCATAATATATTCATTTGCTTCATATGCCGCTTTTCGGTGTGGTGTTGATACAGCAACAACAACGGCAATATCAGAAATTTGAAGTGTACCGATGCGATGTGTAATCGCAACGTGTGTCCCAGGCCACTTCTCTTTCACTTCATCTCCAATTTTCGCAAGCATTTTTCCAGCCATTGTCTTATAGGCTGCGTACTCTAAATATAACGTGCGACGCCCTTTCGTAAATTCTCTTACAGTACCAGTGAAAGTTGTCACAGCACCACATTCACGGCGAATCACTTTATTTGTAACCTCTTCAATCGAAATTGGTGTATCTACTACTTCATAATGTGAAATTGTCATCGTGCACCTCTCATCGTTTGTGTAAACCAATCCATGTATGCGTCTTCCTCTGTTATATGAAATGTTTTATACGCTTTTGGTAAACTTTGTGTAACCTCTTTCCATATAATGACCGCTATTACATTCTCCATTTTATCTAGTAAAGCAATATCTTCATTCCTCCGAAGCAAAACCACTTTTGGATAGTTTTCTTTTTTATATCCTTCAATCAAAATGAGATCTACTTCAAAAAATTCATATAGTCGAATAATTTCCTGTAAAGACCATTCATCCCGAAGAGAAGAAAGTGATAATAATCCTGCTCCTTCTACAGCACTTACGGCAGCGCCTGCTCGCCTATGACGTTCACTATCCTTTTGAGGTACTTCCGGGTAGCCACCATGTCCGTGATGCTTAATTGTGGCAACTTTCATACCTTCATCCGAAAAAGCTTGAATCATTTTCTCCGTGAGCGTCGTTTTTCCGCTATTTTGATAGCCAACTATTTGTAAGATTGGAGCGGTTCTGCCCACGGCCACTCACTTCCTTGGCTTGATTCTAGTAATAACACCGAAACTTTCATTCCTGCTTCAAATCCTCTTGTTCCTCCTGGCAATACAATCAAAGCATTGCTATCTGCAAGAGAAGAAATCGCACTTGATTTATCGAGCCCTACTGGTATAACTTGCAGCTGACCATTGATAAACGTTGCTTTCCCCCTTACAAATCGTGTAAATGGGTTTGCCTTTGGAAAATCTTTCTGCAATATAGCATCTGTACGATATGCATGTGGTTCTTTCGTATGAAGGAATGCTTGAATAACTGGATAAACGAGTAATTCAAATCCGACATAACAAGCAGACGGGTTACCAGATAACCCAAACAACAGCTTCCCGTTTACTTCAGCTACAGTTGTGACACTACCTGGTCGCATCGCTATTTTATTAAAAAGAACATTGGCATTTAATTTTTTATAAATAGCAGGCAAATAATCGTAATCACCTACCGAAACACCACCAGTTGTGATTAAAATGTCTACTTCATCCACCGCGGCTTTCACTGCCTCATAGCAAGCTTCTAAATCGTCAGCAAGTTGTCCATAATATCGTACTTTCCCGCCAGCTTTAACAATTTGAGCTGCGATCATATAGGAATTACTATTTCTAATTTTTCCTGGTTCAAGTGGTTCATGTACTTCTAACAACTCACTTCCCGTCGTTACAATCCCGACAACAGGCTGTTTCATAACGTTTACTGAACTGTAGCCAAATGTCGCCAAAAGTGCTGCTACACCTGGATTAATCTTCGTACCTTTTTTCACAAGTATTTGATTTTGTTTTACATCTTCACCTTTGAATGAAACATTATCACCTACTTGAAAAGAACGCTTTAGCTTCATATACGTTCTTCCGTTTCTTTCAAATCCCTCCGTAAGCTCTAACATAACTACCGCATCACAATCTTTTGGAATCGCTGCTCCTGTCATAATTCGAACCGCTTCGAAGGCCTTTACATCGTCTGTAAAAACAGAACCAGCTCCTATTTCTCCTATCACTTCAAACTCAATTGGATGCTCGTTCCCCGCCTCTTTCGTATCTTCTGCCCGAATCGCAAATCCGTCATATGGAGAGCGGTCAAAATGCGGAACATCGTGATCTGCCGCAACATCTTCTCCAAGAATTCTTCCGTAGCTTTCGGTAATAGAAACTTTTTCTATTTCACCTTGGTGTGCATATGTCATAACTCGCGCTACTGCTTCAGCAACTGGAATTGGTACTCGTTTTTCTAACATTGTTTTCACCCCATATTTGCAAAATATCACATCTTGATTACACTTTATATTGTACAATGCTAATTATAATAGCAATTACTTCAAGGAGGAATTCCATGTCTTCATTCACTCACTTTAACGACCAAGGCCGTGCCAAAATGGTCGACATTAGCGATAAAAAAGTGACAGTGCGAACAGCAATTGCTTGCTCTAGCATCCTTGTTACGAAAGAAATTTATGATAAAATCTCTCATAATGAAATTGGGAAAGGCGATGTATTAGCCGTCGCACAAATCGCCGGTATTATGGCTGCCAAACGCACTTCTGATATTATTCCGATGTGCCACCCTTTACTTCTAAAAGGAGTAGATGTTTCATTCGATTGGGAAACGGCGAAAGGGAAATACCGTTTACGAATTGAAGTAAAAGTAAAAACAGAAGGTAGCACTGGCGTTGAAATGGAAGCCTTAACAGCAGCTTCTGCGACCGCTCTTACCGTGTATGATATGTGTAAAGCTGTTGACAAAGGTATGATTATCGGCGAAACATATTTACTTGAAAAAACAGGCGGAAAAAGTGGAGATTATATTAGAAATTCACAATCCTAATTTAGTCCCCTGAACCTAAAGGACAACCTTTAGGTTCAGCCTATATATCTTGCATATAATCGCTTCGCCACTTTCATATCATTTGTCCCATGAATAAATGCCCTGCCATCTGTAAATAACACGAAGCGATATTCATCAACACGAAACGATAGTAAATATGGTGTTGTTTGCACATCCACACTTTTTTGTAAGCGCTTTTTAATTTCTTCTAAATTAAGAAGTTGCGGCGCCCCTGGACGGATTTGAACTGTATTTCGCCCACATAGAACCTCTGTTTTCATCTGTGATTCAAACGTTAAACTTGGGTACGTGCGCAGTTTTCCGCAAGATGGACATTTGTCTTTTTTCTGTCTATTCACTTTAAACGCCATGTGCTGATTGTTCCAAAGATCAAATGACAGCATCGTTTCACGAAGCGCTCCAAAATCTTCTACCAATATTTTAAGTGCTTCTGTCACTTGATGCGCAACGACCAATTGTACAGCTGGCTGTATAATTCCTGCCGTATCACACGTTGCACCACTAGATGGATGCTCCATCAAACAGCGAAAACATGGTGTTTTTCCCGGAAGAATTGTATATGTGACGCCATAGCTTCCAACGCATCCTCCATATATCCAAGGAATATTGTATTTTTGCGAAATGTCATTAATAAGAAGACGCGCTTCAAAATTGTCAGTCGCATCTAATATTAAATCCACATTCTTAATTAACTCTTCCATTTCTTGCACCGCTACATCTGTTACAACTGGTACAATTTCTACTTCAGAATTAATCTGCCTTAAACGCTCAAATGCTGCGACTGCTTTCGGCTTATACTGCTTTGCATCTTCTTCTGTATATAACTGCTGCCGCTGTAAGTTACTCCACTCGACATAATCACGGTCAGCAATCGTCAGTTTTCCAATTCCCGCTCTGACAATCGCCTCTGCACTTGCTGCTCCTAGTGCACCGGCACCTATAATGAGTACATGCTTTTCTCTTATTTTCCTTTGGCCTGCTTCGCTAACCCCGGAAAATAACATTTGTCTTGAATAACGCTCTTGCACGCGGCATCCCCCTTTCTTACCCTCCGATATAAGACATTTCAATTTTCGGACGGTTATTTGCGCTTTCTTCAGTCCGCTCATCAGAATACCGGTCTTCTCGATATTCCCATACATCTTGCACTACCTTTAATAAATCGGGATCAGAAATACCTTCTCGAAGGAGCTTCCGTAAATCCGTTCCTTTCGTCGCAAACAAACACGTATAAAATTTACCATCTGCCGAAATCCGTGCTCTTGTACAAGAAGAACAGAAAGATTCAGAAACTGAAGTGATAAATCCAACTTCCGTATCACTGCCCACGTAACGATAACGCTTCGCAACTTCTCCAAAATAATGAGGATCTACAGGCTCAATTGGATATACCAGACTGATTTTCTCAATCAATTCTTGTTTCGTAATGACCTGCTCAAAATTCCATCCATTCGTACTGCCAACGTCCATAAACTCAATATAGCGGAGCGAGATTCCCTGTTCTTTGAAATAAGCGGCCATCGGAAGAATTTGACTATCGTTCATTCCCTTTTTCACGACCATATTTACTTTCACATCGAGTCCAGCTGCTTTTGCTGCGGCAATCCCTTTCAGCACAGGTTTTGTACTAATATTCCGGCCGTTAATTTTGCGAAATACCTCGTCCTCTATCGCATCTAAACTAACATTCACTCGGTGTAATCCAGCATCCTTTAACGCCTTTGCTTGCTTTGTTAAATGAATTCCATTTGTTGTAAGTCCAATATCTGTTAAGCCCTCTAGCTTCGCAAGTCTTGCAATAAGCTTTGGCAGGTCTTTACGTAGTAAAGGTTCACCGCCTGTAAGCCTAATTTTCTTTACACCCATGCCTACAAACAATTTTGCTAATCGTTCAATTTCATCAAATGTAAGCAAAAATTCTTCTTGCAAAAATGCATAATCAGGTCCGAATACTTCAGCTGGCATACAATATGTGCACCGAAAGTTACAACGATCAATGACAGAGATGCGTAAATCTTGAAGCGGACGCTGCAAAGAATCTGTAATCTTCTCGCGCATCGTCATCCCTCCTTTTCTGCTAAATTCTATCTGTCTTCATTCTATTATAATATATTTTCAAACTGCGATGTTATTGCTCAATTTCTTTATTCACTTTCTATGTTTTTTAGTTGCCTCCATCATAAAAAAGAAGCAGGATATACGTTGTGATATTTCTCACATCGTACCTGCCATTCAAAAATTCTTCACAAATCCGTTCGAATTTTGTTCACATTTCAGTTAAAATCACTGTATCACACTATTGGTGGGGCTACTATCAGTGGGACTGAAGCCCCCACTGATAGTAAAGTTTCACTTTATTTGTGTACGATACTCATTTCCCCACTCACGCATAAGTGTAATAATTGGTGTAAGAGACCTTCCGAATTCCGTTAAAGAATACTCCACTTTTGGCGGAACTTCTTTATATACTTCTCTGTGGATTACTCCAGCGGCCTCAAGTTCTCTTAGCTGCCTCGTTAGCATGCGTTGTGTAATACCGGGCATCAATCGTACAAATTGATTAAAGCGAATCTCTTTGGCATTCATTAAATGAAATAAGATAACTCCCTTCCATTTCCCACCAATTACATCTAACGTTACTTCGACTGAACAACGATTTATATCTTTCTGTTCCATTTTGTCACTCTCCATTAGTATACAAATTGATACTATATGCTAAAAATGTGCGTACTTACATCATTCATTGTACTATTGTAGAATCGATTTTGTAATCAACTTACTATAAAAAAGTAAATAATTAAAAGGTGGTTATTTAAATGGAACATACAAAAGAAGAAATTTTAAAAGCTTATCAATTTAGACATGCATGTAAAGAATTTGATGTAAATAAAAAAGTCTCTGATGAAGATTTTCATTTTATTTTAGAAACTGGTCGACTTTCTCCAAGTTCATTTGGTTTTGAACCTTGGAAATTTGTTGTGATTCAAAATCAAGATATTCGCAACAAACTTCTCCCTGTGGCTTGGGGAGCTCAAAAACAATTACCAACAGCGAGCCATTTTGTCGCTATATTAGCTCGTAAAAAAGAAGATATGATTTATGACTCTTCCTATATTTCTAACTTCATGAAAAATATTCAGCAGCTTCCCGACGAAGTCGTAACAATGAAGCGTGGTTTTTATAAGGCGTTTCAAGAAACTGATTTTCAATTATTAGAAAGCGACCGTGCCATGTTTGATTGGGCTTCTAAACAAACATACATCGCTCTTGGTAATATGATGACTGCAGCCGCCCAAATCGGCATTGATTCTTGCCCAATTGAAGGGTTCCATCAAGAAAAAGTAGAAGCGATTTTAAAAGAAGAGGGAATTGTTTCAGGTGATACATTTGGTGTGTCTGCTTTAGTTGCTTTTGGTTATCGCGCGGAAGAACCAAAACGTGATAAAACTCGTCAAACAATGGATATGGTTGTTGAATGGATTAAGTAATGTAAAAGAAAAGAGTGTCTACAAAGGAAGGCACTGAAAAAGTGTTTACTTTGAAAAAATAACACGCATTTTATCAATATGTTAAAAAGAGAAAGGAGTCCATTACCTATATATAGTAGGTGATGAACTCCTTTTTCTTATGAAGTGGACTTTTTCAATGGCCTACTACAAAGGACACTCTTTTTTTCATTGCGAAAAGTGCGCTTGTTCACAGCTGAAAATAAACTTATTACTTATAATAAAAAGATATTTCTTGCATTTTTACCATGTTTACATCCAAAATAGGAAATAGACTGCTTTAAAAAGAAAGGTGATTGCTGTGACAAACCGTACGGCATTATCGGAAGACTTAAAGGAATTACTTGCATCTGTTGAATATAAAATGCAGATTAATAAAGGAAGTTATATTTTCCAAGAAGGTGTGGAGGCAAAAGAACTCTATATCGTCCGCTCTGGAAAAGTACAGATTAGTAAAATTAGTGCTGACGGACAAGAGTTAACACTTCGCATTTGTTCAAAACACGATATTATCGGGGAGTTGACATTATTTACGGACAATGCAAAATATTTATTAAATTCGAAATGCCTGGAAGATGTTGAAGTTGGAGTCATTAAACGAGATGCTTTAGAAAAGGCATTGCTTGAAAAACCTGCTCTTGCATTTGAATTTATGAAATGGATTAGTGAACATTTACGAAGAATGCAAACAAAATTCCGTGATTTAGTGTTACATGGAAAAAAAGGAGCTCTTTATTCCACGCTCATTCGCATGACAAACAGTTATGGCATATTAAAAGAGAATGGTATTCTTATCGATCTACCTTTAACAAATCAAGAGCTTGCGAATTTCTGTGCAACCTCACGTGAAAGTGTAAACCGTATGTTAAACGATTTAAAAAAACAAGGAATTATTTCTATCCATAAAGGAAAGATTACCATTCATAATTTACAATTTTTAAAATGTGAAATTGCTTGTGAAGATTGCCCTACCTCTATTTGTAGCATTGAGTAGCCTCTCTATTTGAGATGCTACTCTTTTTTCTTTCTCCTTTACTCTACATAAAAAACTCTCTCTGTACTGTGCAAAATGTCACAACTTTTCGGAATTTTTTTTAATATCAATCTGATTTTTGACAATCTGTTGAACTGTGATAGATATCACATCTCTATTTTGCATGCTCTCTTATAGTGAAAATAAGCAAGAGAGACGCAATAAAGGAGTGAACAGTATGAAAAAGAAACCTTCAGCATTAATGAAACGTTTAAAATATTTTTCTCCGATAGATCGCTATAACGACAATCATACACAAGAAACATATGAAGACCGTGAATGGGAAAACGTGTATAGAAAACGATGGCAACACGATAAAGTAATCCGCTCTACACACGGCGTTAACTGCACTGGTTCTTGCAGCTGGAATATTTATGTGAAAGATGGAATTGTAACTTGGGAAGGTCAAGAACTGAACTATCCTTCTACCGGCCCTGATATGCCAGATTTTGAACCGCGTGGATGTCCGCGTGGAGCAAGTTTTTCTTGGTACATTTATAGTCCACTTCGCGTGAAATATCCATATGTACGTGGTGTCCTTTGGAATATGTGGCAAGAGGAACTTCAAAATCACAAATCACCGCTAGACGCTTGGAAAAGCATTGTGGAAAACCCTGAAAAAGCACGTACTTATAAAGAGGCGCGTGGTAAAGGCGGATTCATTCGTGCTAGTTGGGATGAAGTATTACAACTAGTCGCTGCTTCCTTACTATACACAGTGATCAAATATGGTCCAGACCGAAATGTTGGTTTCTCACCAATTCCAGCTATGTCGATGTTAAGTCACGCTGCTGGTAGCCGCTTTATGCAGCTCATGGGTGGACCTATGCTTAGCTTCTACGATTGGTACGCTGACTTACCACCAGCTTCTCCGCAAATTTGGGGTGATCAAACAGATGTACCTGAAAGTAGTGATTGGTACAACTCTGGTTACATTATGACATGGGGTTCAAACGTACCAATGACAAGAACACCAGATGCCCATTTCTTAGCGGAGGTACGTTATAAAGGAACGAAAGTCGTTTCCGTAAGTCCTGACTTTGCTGAATCCACAAAATTTGCTGATGATTGGATTAGCGTAAAACAAGGTACAGACGGTGCGCTTGCGATGGCAATGGGACACGTCATCTTACAAGAGTTTTACGTAGACAACCAAGTGGAATACTTCACAAATTATGCAAAACAATATACTGATTTTCCGTTCTTTGTCACATTAAAACAACAAGGAGACCAATTTGTTGCAGATCGTTTCTTAAACGCGAATGATATTGGTCGTGAAACAAAGCTTGGCGAATGGAAACCTGTTCTTTGGAACGAAAACACCAATAATTTTGCAACGCCTCATGGCACAATGGGGTCACGCTGGGATAACGAAAAGAAATGGAACTTACGTTTAGAAGACGAGCAAACAGGCGAAAAAATTGATCCACGCCTTTCTTTACTTGGCATGGAAGATGCAGTTGAAACTGTACAAATTCCATACTTCTCCGATGACGGAAACAAAATATTAGAACGAACAATTCCAGTGAAAAAAATTGCAACAAAAAAAGGCGACATTTTCGTTACAACTGTGTACGACTTAACGTTAGCAAACTACGGTGTCAACCGCGGACTTGGCGGGCAAGAACCGAAAGACTTCAATGCTGATGTTCCATTTACACCAGCATGGCAAGAAAAAGTGACCGGAGTAAAACGAGAACTGATTATTCAAATCGCTCGTGAGTTTGCTCAAAATGCTGTTGATACAAATGGACGCTCGATGATTATTGTCGGCGCTGGTATTAACCATTGGTTTAACTCTGATACGATTTATCGCGCGGTTCTAAATCTTGTTCTTCTCGTTGGTGCACAAGGTGTAAACGGTGGCGGTTGGGCGCATTATGTTGGGCAAGAAAAATTACGTCCGGCAGAAGGCTGGCAAACAATTGCAATGGCAAAAGACTGGCAAGGTCCGCCGAAATTACAAAACGGTACATCCTTCTTCTATTTTGTAACAGATCAGTGGCGCTATGAAGATACACCAGTTGGCCATTTAGCATCGCCAGTTGTCGGCAACTCACGCTATCAACATCACGGTGATTACAATGTGTTAGCTGCTCGTCTTGGTTGGTTACCTTCTTATCCAACATTCGAGAAGAATGGAATTGAACTATATAAAGAAGCTGTCGCTAGTGGCGCAACAACGGGAGAAGAAATCGGAAAATATGTTGCGCAAAAGCTAAAAGAAAAAGAACTTAAATTTGCAATTGAAGACCCAGATAACAAAAATAACTTCCCGCGCAATTTATTCGTATGGCGCGCAAACTTAATCTCAAGTTCTGGTAAAGGGCACGAGTATTTCTTAAAACATTTATTAGGTACAACAAACGGATTAATGAATGACGATAGCGATTCATTACGACCAGAAGAAATAAAGTGGCATGAAGAAGCACCTGAAGGAAAGCTTGATCTACTGATCAACTTAGATTTCCGTATGGCTGGAACAGCACTTTATTCTGATATCGTCCTTCCTGCCTCAACTTGGTATGAAAAACACGATTTAAGTAGTACAGATATGCATCCGTTCGTACATCCATTTAATCCGGCAATCGGTTCACCGTGGGAAGCACGCTCTGACTGGGATATTTTCTGTTCCCTTTCTAAAGCAGTCTCTGATTTAGCAACAGAACTTCATCTTGATCCGATGAAAGAAGTTGTGGCAACACCACTTCTTCATGATACACCGCAAGAATTAGCACAGCCGCTTGGCAAGATTAAAGATTGGAGCAAAGGTGAGTGTGAACCAATACCAGGAAAGACAATGCCGCAAATTCATGTTGTAGAACGAGATTATAAAACAATTTATGACAAGATGACAGCGCTTGGACCAAACACTGGGAAGCAGCCAATTGGTACGAAAGGGATTTCTTGGTCTGCAGAAAAAGAATATGAACAATTAAAGAGTCGATTAGGCGTTATTCGCACTGACTCTATCGCCAAAGGATGCCCTGATATAACAGAAGCAATCAATGCTGCTGAAGCGGTGTTAACCCTTTCTTCTACAACGAACGGTCATATGGCTGTAAAAGCATGGGAAGCTCTTGAAAAACAAACAGATTTACATCTGCGCGATTTAGCAGAAGAACGCGAAGAAGAATGCTTTACATTCGAACAAATTACTGCGCAGCCAAAAACGGTGATTACTTCCCCTGCCTTTACTGGTTCTGAAAAAGGGGGACGCCGTTACTCACCATTTACAACAAATGTTGAGCGCCTTATCCCTTGGAGAACGATAACTGGACGACAATCGTTCTACTTAGATCACGATATGATGAAGGAATTCGGTGAAACAATGGCAACATTCAAGCCAATCTTGCAACATAAACCGTTCCGTAAATCACGCCCTGAGGTAGAAGGAAAAGAAATTACACTAAACTATTTAACACCGCATAATAAGTGGTCGATTCATAGTATGTACTTTGATTCCTTACCGATGTTAACGCTGTTCCGTGGTGGTCCAACTGTTTGGATGAACAAAGATGACGCCGCCGAAGCTGGTGTTAGTGATAATGACTGGATCGAATGCTTTAACCGTAACGGCGTTGTCGTAGCACGTGCCGTTGTAACGCACCGCATACCAAGAGGAATGGCCTTTATGCACCACGCACAAGACCGTCATATTAACGTGCCTGGTACAAAATTAACGAGCAACCGCGGAGGAACGCATAATAGCCCAACCCGCATTCATGTAAAACCAACACATATGATTGGTGGATACGGTCAATTAAGCTATGGATTTAACTACTACGGTCCAACTGGTAACCAGCGTGACTTAAACGTCGTGATCCGCAAACTGAAGGAGGTAGATTGGCTTGAAGATTAAAGCGCAAGTCGGAATGGTAATGAACCTAGATAAATGCATCGGCTGCCATACTTGTAGCGTAACGTGCAAAAACACCTGGACGAATCGTCCAGGTGCTGAATATATGTATTTCAACAACGTGGAAACAAAACCTGGGATTGGTTATCCAAAACAGTGGGAAGATCAAGAAAAATATAAAGGCGGCTGGGAATTAAAAAACGGTGAAATCCAGCTAAAATCCGGTTCGAAAATGAAACGTCTCATGAACATTTTTCATAACCCAGATCAACCTACAATCGATGATTACTTTGAACCTTGGAACTATGATTATGAAACATTAACAAATAGTCCGCAGCGAAAACATCAACCGGTAGCTCGCCCAAAATCAGCAATTACTGGAGAGTTTATCGACAAAATTGAATGGGGCCCAAACTGGGAAGACGATTTAGCAGGCGGACATATAACAGGCTTGCAAGATCCGAACGTCAAGAAAATGGAAGAAGATATTAAAACAGATTTCGAGAATGTCTTTATGATGTATCTGCCTCGCATTTGCGAACATTGTATGAATCCATCTTGCGTTTCTTCTTGCCCATCTGGAGCGATGTATAAACGTGAAGAAGACGGGATTGTCCTTGTTGATCAAAATGCATGCCGCGCTTGGCGATTCTGCGTTTCTTCTTGTCCATATAAAAAAGTATATTTTAACTGGCAAACAAATAAAGCAGAAAAATGTACAATGTGCTTCCCGCGTATCGAAGCTGGTATGCCAACGATTTGCTCTGAAACATGCGTAGGACGTATTCGTTATATTGGGGTAATGTTATATGACGCTGACAAAGTAAAGGAAGCCGCTTCTGCACCAAACGAAAAAGATTTATATGAATCTCAGCTTACTGTCTTCTTAGATCCAAATGATCCAGAAGTAGCTGCGGAAGCAAAAAAACAAGGTATTCCTGAAGAATGGATTAAAGCGGCTCAAGAATCACCAATTTATAAAATGATTATTGATTGGAAAATCGCCCTTCCTCTTCACCCAGAGTACCGGACAATGCCGATGGTTTGGTATATTCCACCGCTTAGCCCGATTATGAATATGGTGGAAGGGAAAGGAAGCAACTGGCAAGCAGAAGAAATTTTCCCTGCTATTGATAATATGCGTATTCCAATTCAATATTTAGCTAACTTACTTACTGCAGGAGATGAATCACATATTCGTCTTACATTGAAAAAAATGGCTGTTATGCGAACTCATATGAGAGCACTGCAAATTAATAAAGAACCAGATGAAGCTGTATTAAACGAACTCGGTTTAACGAAAGAAGATGTAGAAGATATGTATCGCCTTCTTGCGATTGCAAAATATAAAGACCGTTTCGTTATCCCTACATCTCACCGTGAACAAGTTGCAGATTTATATAGTGAACAAGGAAGCTGCGGCCTTTCCTTCGCAGGCGGCCCAGGTTCTTGTATGACACTCTCTTAAACTAAGGAGGTAATAGCTATGAAACAAGGTTTACAAACTGCTTTTTCTTGTGCTTCCTTCCTTCTCTCCTATCCTGAAACAGGATGGAGAGAAGCTTTACCAGAACTACAAGAAACAATTGATACGATTACGCATGAAGAAATTCACACGTTGCTTACAGCTTTCATCAAACAAGCTCAAGAAAAAACAAACGATCAACTCATTGATTCTTACGTATATACATTCGACTTTGGAAAGAAAACAAATATGTATCTCACTTACATGAACACAGGTGAACAAAGAGAGCGTGGAATTGAATTATTAGAGCTAAAACAACACTATCAAAAAGCTGGCTTTGCGGTAACCGATAAAGAACTACCTGATTATCTACCGCTTCTACTTGAGTTTCTCGCAAACGCAAATGAAGAAGATAGCGAACCAATTATGAGTAGATACACGAAAGATATACAAGCATTGCACGGACAGTTAAAAGAAGCAAATTGTATGTACCAACCAATTCTTGCTACCATTCTCCTCGCCATCGATGCCTGGGGAGTACAAGCGAATTAGAAAGGAGTGTCGTCAAAATGATGGATCAATTTTTATGGGTGCTGTTCCCCTATATCATTTTCGCAATCTTTATCGGTGGACACATTTTCAGATACAACTATGATCAATTTGGCTGGACATCAAAATCTAGCGAACTATTAGAGAAAAAAATGCTCCGAATCGGAAGTTTACTCTTTCACTTTGGCATTATGTTCGTAATCGGTGGACACATCATGGGAATATTAATACCAGAATCTGTATATACCTCTTTCGGTATTTCTGAGCATATGTATCATATGGTCGCTATCGGCTTCGGTCTTCCTGCAGGAATTGCTTCAATTGTTGGTTTAGTGATTTTAATGTATCGTCGCTTTACAGTAAAACGCATTATCGCAACAAGTACAAAAGGAGATTATGTCGCCCTCGTCCTCTTGTTCATTGTAATGTTAGCAGGTCTATCCTCTACATTTTTCAATATTGATGCAAAAGGATTTGATTATCGAACAACAATTGGCCCATGGTTCCGCAGCCTCTTTGTTTTCCAGCCGAAAGCAGAATATATGGCAGAAGTACCTATTTGGTTTAAAATCCATATCATTGCAGCGATGGGGCTCTTTGCAACATGGCCATTTACAAGACTTGTACATGTCTTTAGCGTTCCAGTGAAATATTTACGCCGTAGCTATGTTATTTATCGAAAAAGACAACCTATTGAATCTGAAAAAGCAAAAATCCAATAAAAAATAGCACCTATCTTATAAAAATAAGATAGGTGCTATTTTATTTTTCCGTTAATCTTCCATATTCAATTTACTATTTATTCGGATTCCAAGCACCATTACTTTCGAAATAGTACTTTACTCCTTTAATGAGTTGCCAACCTTTTTGCATTGCCCCACTTCCGTTGAAGTAGTACCATTTTCCATCAATTGCTTGCCAACCTGTTTGCATTGCTCCGCTTCCGTTGAAGTAGTACCATGTGCCGCTAATTGCTTGCCAGCCTGTTTGCATTGCTCCGCTTCCGTTGAAGTAGTACCATGTGCCGCTAATTGCTTGCCAGCCTGTTTGCATTGCTCCGCTTCCGTTGAAGTAGTACCATGTGCCGCTAATTGCTTGCCAGCCTGTTTGCATTGCTCCATTTCCGTTAAAGTAATACCATGTCGTACCTACTTGTTGCCAACCTTTCGCTTTCGTTCCATTTTGATCATAGAAATACCACTTTCCATTTTCTTGTTTCCAATTGTTATGATAATGGTATTCTCCTGTTTCAAGCCCATATTTCCCACAGTTTGTTCGGCAAGTATGTCCACCGTTTTTATCCAATCCACCAGGGCTTGCATAAGCAGCTGTCGTTGATCCCATAATTGTTAGACCAACTGCCATCGCTAAAACTTTCATATTCTTTTTCATAGATTCACTTTCCCCTTCTCTTTATCTATTTATCTACCAAGCATTATTATATGATAACCGAATGATATTAATAAAGAATTGTGTTTTTTACATATTATAAAAATATAAATTCCTAGACTTCTAATATTCTCTATCTACTAAAATAATGCGCTTCCTTTTATAAATCGTTTTACTACGGCAGTATCTGGCACTAACCCAAATAAATAGTGATTTTATATTATTACTAGGTGAACCTCTTGTTTCTATTACAACAAAGGTATTGAACATCCAATTTATCCCGCTATCTGCAGGCAGCAAGCCCCCACCTTTTCCCTCTCCTTGTTCTCCTTGACAACCATATGTACGAAAAAGACGTAAACAATGAAAAAATAAGAAAATCCCCTACTTTTAGTAGAGGACTCTTTCTATAAACCTGGTACAGAATCCAAGCTATCCGCATTCGGAACAGCTTGCATAGTACCTGACGTGTTGGCACTTGGAGAGGTATTCGTGCTCATACTTGTTCCAATCGCTGAACCTTTCGTATACGTCGTTGTCACTACATCCCCTGGGTTCAAGCAAAGATTTGTTGCCGTTCCTATTACAGTCACAACATCAATACAAGTTGGCCCTGTTGCTCCACTATATGTCTTTGATGCAACAAATGAAGTATCCCGCAAGTTATCCCCCGTAAATAAATTCCCATAGTTATTTACAATCACAAACTCTTTAATATTTGCCGGCATGACCAGTCAACCTTTCTGTTATGAACCTAATGTTAATTCACTTGTTTCTAGTGGTGGAAGGAATTCTGGCGTCCTAGGAGTAACTGACGGCATCCGTTTTCCATTCAAAAAAGTAGCGATGCTCGATCCACCAGAACCAGCATATATTTTCAAAGCAGCAAATGGTTCAATAGTATAACAATCACCTACATTAACAGCTCCTGTGTTATTAACAATCTTTATTTTACGAATTCGCGCACTCACCATCCTCCCTCCTTTCTATATAAATCGATTATAATCGCAGGAATTGTTGCTCACTCATATGCGAAAAACAATTCTTGTATACACTGTATGCAAAAGAAAAAAACTTGAAACAGACGCGTTTCAAGTTTTAAAAATGAATTATTGAATTTCACCTTCATATTGCAGCATACCGCCGACCATATTCACTGTTTTAAACCCTTGTTCATTTAAATAATGACATACATTTTCACTGCGCATTCCTGATCGACAAATAAAAATATACTCATTTTCTTTATCAAAGAATTCCACTTTATTTGGAATATCACCCATTTTAATATGTACAGCTTCTGGAATTTTCCCTTGTGCTACTTCCTCATCTTCACGTACATCTACTAAAAATAACGTTTCCCCGTTTTCTAAGCGCTCTTGCACTTCTTCTGTTGTAATTGTTTTTACTTCTGTCATATGTCGTTCCTCCTTAATATAATTAAAACTTTAACGTATTTCCGAAAGAAGTCCCCACTTCAAAACGTGTTCGTATTTAAGTGAGGGGTAGTTGACGTAGTAAATTTTTTCTCTACTCATCTATTCATCACCAATTTTAGCATGGAAAATTACGAACGCAAAGAAGTGAAACTTCCCTCATTTGCATTATTCCTCAACTTAATTGTAAATTTATTACATTTACAAATCTACCTCTCACATTGTATCCTCAATATACTTGTTTTACGAAAGGAGTCGATCGACATGACACTTTTTCTTTTCATTATGGGTCTCATTTTATTAATTCTCGCTATCATTTCACTCGGTATATTTAACAAAAGAAGACCCACACGATCCTCTCAAGAACGAGCATTCTTTTATTTATTACTTAGTATCGCTTGCCTTGGATTGTGCATTGCTACATACGTCTTCCGTTTAAAAATCATCTAAAAAAAGGTGCCTGCTTAGCGACTTGCACCTTTTCTTTTACACATTTCTATATATCCACTTTGGTTTACCGGTACCCACCTGCACTCGTTTTCTCCTTTTGGTTTCACTCGGCATGGGGCTAAAACAGGCACTGACCGCTTCTATCCACGGCCGGACGCTCTCTCCCACCCCTTAAAGATTAGGTTTTTTATTTCAATTTTCACTTACACTTGTCTCTTTAAAAACTCATCCACTTTCTTTTCAAATAAATGAACATCAAATACACCAGCCATATGGCCATTCATACTTTCAATCTCATAAACCTCTGCGTATTTCCCTTGTTTCTGGAGCAGCTCTACCATTTTATAATTATAACGAGAAGGTTGCAGTAAATCTTGTTTACACGGAATCATAAGCACATCTGCCTCTATTTGAGAAAGTGCCCCTTCTAAAGAGGAAAAACCGTGTGCAAGATCATGTAATAACGTTGCTTTCGCTGTATACATCCATGAATTCGCATCCACAAAAGTAATATTTTGAAGTGTCAATGCATTTATATTTTGTTCAAATGAAGTTCGTGCTGAGAAATTCTCATAAGGTAGCGTTTCCGCACTATTACGCGGAAATGTCATTTCATAATAGTGAGCATCAAACCCATTTATAAACATCATTTTCCCTGCTAAATGCAGCCCTTTCGTTGGCTGTTCATCCCCATAATTTCCATCATTCCATTTCGAATCTAACTGAATAGCTTCAATTGCATTTTGCAGAACATTAACCGATGTCACAACCGGATTTTGCGGGTTCGTAATGACACCAATCATTCGCTCTACCATATGGGGATAACGAACAGCCCATTGCTGCGCAATCATTCCACCAGCTGATGGTCCGATTACCGCATGTAACCTTGTAATTCCCATTGCATTCACTAATTCATATTGCACACGTGCTACATCTAAAAATGTAAATACCGGAAACCCCATCCCATATTCAGATCCCGTTATTGGATTAACTGATTTTGGCCCCGTTGTAATCACGTAAGGATTTTTCACTTGGACATTACAAAGATTATCAGTACATATCACAAAATAGCGATCGGTATCAATTGCTTTACCCGGTCCAATCAGTCCGTCCCACCAACCAGGAATGAGATCTTGCTCCGTATATTTTCCTGCCGCATGGCTTGTTGCACTAAAATAATGACAGACTAAAATCGCATTTGATTTATCCCGGTTTAATTTACCGTACGTCTCATATCCAATCTGAACAGGGATCTTTATGCCATTTTCAAATGTAAACTCTTTTAAATGAAAGCTTTCTTTTTTCACTTGTAGCATAATTCTCTCCTTCATTGTGAATTCGTCATTATATATCAATCTTTCATAACAAATCTATTTCGCTTACAAAAACTATTATACGTCTCCAAAAGAAACCCTTCTTTAAACACAGAGAATTTTCGCTTCTCCCTAAACATGTGCATAATATACAAAATACGCCATAAACTAACATTATCTTACATGAGTTAAAGAGGGAATACGTATGATATGGAAATGGTTTCGAAAGAAAAAAAAATCAAGTAAAACAGATTCAAAAGAGCAAAATCAAACTACTGAACAAGAGGAACAAACACAAAACAAACAACATCAATCTGCCCAAGCTACTAAACAAGACCAGCAAACACAAAACAAACAACATCAATCTGCCCAAGCTACTAAACAAGACCAGCAAACACAAAATAAACAACATCAATCTGCTCAAGGTACTAAACAAGACGCGCAAACACAAAACAAACAACATCAATCTGCTCAAGGTACTAAACAAGACCAGCAAACACAAAACAAACAACATCAATCTGCTCAAGGTACTAAACAAGACCAGCAAACACAAAACAAACAACATCAATCTGCCCAAGCTACTAAACAAGACCAGCAAACACAAAACAAACAACATCAATCTGCCCAAGCTACTAAACAAGACCAGCAAACACAAAACAAACAACATCAATCTGCCCAAGCTACTAAACAAGACCAGCAAACACAAAACAAACAGCATCAATCTGCTCAAGGTACTAAACAAGACGCGCAAACACAAAACAAACAACATCAATCTGCTCAAGCTACTAAACAAGACGCGCAAACACAAGGCAAGCAGCAAAATAATAGTAGCAATAGCATTTATGATTTCAGTAAACCCGAGAAAGAAAAGGTTCACTCTCTTCAAGATTTATTAGAAAACCTAAAAACATCTAGTGATTTTGTAAGTTATCACACATCAGATGATGAAACAATGCCGTACTGGATTTCTTATTACCGGCCATCGCTTGATGGTGAAAAATTACAAAAGTATTTAATGCCAGCTTTATTAGAGCATACATGTTCTACATTAGAAGAATTAAAAGAACATATTCCAATGAGCGGGATTACAATTACAAATGATCTTCAAAAAATTGAAGATATGGTTTTAAAAGGTCACGCTATCGTACAGTTACATGAACAAGATCAAAAATGTATCTTAGCAAATATCACAATTGATAATTATCGAGCGCCATCTATTCCATTAAATGAATCTACAGTTGTTGGTCCACAAGAGGGATTTGTAGAGGATATTGATACGAATCTTAACTTAGTACGTAAACGCCTTCCAGTGTTAGCGCTACAAACAAAAGAAGTTATCATTGGGACATTCTCTAAAACAAAAGTTGTCATGATGTATTTAGAGAACCTTGCTGAAAAAGACAGTGTTGATTATTTAGAAGAATCGCTTCGTACCATTGAATACGATCAAATCAACGACAGTTCCTATATTCAAGAATTGATGGGAGAAAAATCAATCTTCCCACTATTTATTAATACAGAACGTACAGACCGAGTAACGACCGCATTAATTGATGGAAAAATCGCTATTTTTGTAGATGGTTCACCGAGCGTCTTACTCACTCCTGTTTCATACTTTGATTTTTTTGTTTCACCAGAGGATTACAACGTATCTTGGCTTTATGCTACGTTCTCAAGATTTTTACGGCTGATTGCTGTTCTATTTTCCATCTGTGCAACGCCTCTATACGTTGCCATTTTAAGTTATCATTACGAATTAATTCCAAGCGATCTACTCGAAACATTAATTTTATCAAGAGCGCAAGTTCCTTTCCCACCTTTAATAGAAGCTCTCTTTCTAGAGCTTGCTATTGATTTGCTTAGGGAGGCTGGTGCTAGACTGCCAATGAAAGTAGGCCAAACACTTGGTATTGTAGGCGGTATCGTGATCGGACAAGCATCTGTTCAAGCAGGACTAACCAGTAATATTTTATTAATTATTGTTGCTTTATCCGCGTTGGCTTCCTTTATCACTCCCATTTATAAAATGGGCAACGCAGTTCGCTTGCTACGCTTTCCATTCCTTTTATTTGCAGAATTAGGTGGACTATTCGGAATTTCACTAGGCTTTATCTTTTTATTTACTCATCTATTCAGACTTTCTTCTTTACGAAAACCATTTGCACTCTTTTATCCAGCAAGGCGACAATCACTAAAAGACTCTTGGATTCGGTTTCCATTATCTATGATTGATACAAGAGATATTCAAGCAAGGCCGCAACACGTAAAAAAATCAGCAAAGGGGATTTCAACAAAACATACATCTGACTTTGACGAATAAGAAATGAGGTGCATTTATGAGTAAAGTCAAAACAAAATATCAAATATCTCCTATCTTTGTTTTCTTCTTGATTCATAGTGCACAGTTCGGCGCTGGAGTTCTCGGATTTGCACGCATTATCGCAAAAGCGGCTGGATATGATGCCTGGATAGGAGTTGTTATAACTGGAATCATCATTCACATTCTCGTTTGGATGATGTATTACTTATTAAAAAATACAGAAGGCAACCTAATAGATCTTCATCAACAAACCTTTGGAAAGTGGCTCGGTAATGGCGTTAATATTGTATTCATGCTGTATTTTTTGGTTGCGAGTATATCCGTTGTTCGAACGTATGTCGAGATTGTTCAAGTATGGATGTTTCCTACCGGGTCCACTTGGATGTTCACCGCCTTTTTATGTTTATTAAGTTACTACGTCATCTCATCAGGATTCCGCATCATCACTGGCATCTGTGTCGTTTCAATTAGTGGGATACTAGGTTATATTTTTCTTAGCCTGTTTATGTTCAAGTACGCACATTGGGAAAATTTACTTCCTGTTTTTACGCATTCTTTGGGACGTATTTTAAAAGCATCTCAATTGTCAATTTATACTATGACAGGCTTTGAAATTTTTCTTATGGTATACCCATTTGTGAAGAATCCCGAGAAATCTCATAAATTTGCACAATATGGTGTATTATTCTCTAACATTTTATATTTATTTAGCACGATTTTGGCATTCGCTTTTTTTAGCGAAAAACAGTTATCAAAAACAATTTGGTCTCAGCTTTCAATGACACAAGTTATTCAATTACCCTTTATCGAACGACTAGAGTACATTGCCATCTCCGGCTATGCACTTGTAATTCTTACAAGTTTTATTCTTCCATTATGGGCTGCTACAAGAGGAACACATGAAATCTTTCATGTAAAGCAAAAATACATTTTACTTTCTTTCATGTTCATTACAATTATTGTGTCACAACTTTTAACAAACAGGCATGATATCAACGATTTTATTAGTTATACTTCCAAAGTTAGTCTTTGGCTTATATATGTTTACATCCCAATCTTATTTCTTATCGTGTGGGTGAAAAGAAAATGGAAAAAATCAAGAAAAAACTAATTCTTCTTTCATGTATTTGTTTATTCACCATAACAGGCTGTTTGCAAAAAAATATTGTTGATGATGTTCAGTTAATTCAAGGGGTTGTTTTTGATACAGCAAAAAACAATAAAGTACAGGTGACATCGGTTTGTCCGGTGCAGCGAAAAGGAAATAAAGTACAGGTCTACGAAGGAGTAGGAAATGCCGTTAAACAAGTAAAAGCTGATACTTCTTTGGAATCTTCTCAACCATTTGCAAGCGGACAAATGCGCATTGCTTTGTTTACTACAAGAATTGCCAAAAAAGGATTGTCGACCTCCTTTGACACATTGGTTCGTGATGTCAGCATCGGAAACTCAGTGTATGTTGGATTATTAGAAGGAAATGGACCTGAGCTGTTAAAAGGAAAATATACAACTTCTTCTAATGTGGCTATCTATATAAAAAAAATGCTAGAGCATAACATGCAAACTGGCCCCGTACCAACTGATAATTTACATTTAGGTGCATTTCGTTATTATCGTGAAGGCCAAGACTCTTATATGCCTATCCTAAAAAAGAGTAAAGACAAAATCAAAATCACTGGCATTGGACTTTTAAAAAAGGATAAGTATGTCGGAAAAATTGATCGACAAGATATGTTCGTATTTAAGGGGTTATTGGAAAAACATCGGTTAGATTCACACGAATTTAAAAGTAATAATGGATATGTAATGATCAATAATATACGCTCCAAGCCAACGTATACTGTAAATATAAAAGCTGGAAAGCCTTCCTTTTTAATTAAAGTAAAAATAGATGCACGCATCTTAGAACTTTCGAAACAAGTAAACCTAGAAAATAAACAGAACACAAAAAAAATATCACAAGAAGTTGAAAAAAGCTTAAATACTAAAGCCACAAAACTCATCAAAAAATTTAAATCTTTAAATGTTGATCCTCTTGGGCTAGGAGCTAAATTTAGACAACACTATCGACCATTTAAATTAGCAGAATGGAAAAAAATGTACAAAGACGTTCCTATCACAGTAAAATATGAAGTTGATATTACAAACTCCGGTGTAATCGAATAATATGAAATATAGTTTCCTCAAAATGTCAGATAATGATTGAACTCCTCTTCCGGGCATGATACAACGGAGAGAGGAGTTTTTTGATAATACTTACATAAAGAAAAAAGATATTTACGGGGGAGCTTATGTCTAAAAAGTTAGTAAAACCTATTTTAAATGGTATTCTGTTTCTCGGCGTCTTTTTATTTGCTCATACATACTTAAAAAATGTTTCATTTACACGTTATTTACTTGTTGTCGTACCGACACTACTTGTTGGGATGTTCGGGATTGATCTCGCTTTATCATTTTTAATAAAGAAAGAAGAGTAGGGAAAGAACATCTTATTTTATAAGGTGTTTTTTTTATTAAACAATCTCCTTATGTTACAATAAAGTTCGGCACAAAACGTGAAAGGATGAAACAACATGGCTAACGAAAAAGGTTTAGATAAAGGATATGAACTTGTTGCAAAAATGCACGAGGTATTTGGACACCCTGTTACAGATGTACCAACAAAATTAACAGAAGAACGCGCAAAAATTCGCGCAAGCTTTATGCAAGAAGAGTTAGAGGAATTTTTAGAAGCTAATACTGTAGAAGATCAATATGATGCGTTAATTGACCTTATCTATTTCGCATTTGGAACATTTGCAGAAATGGGAGTTCGTCCCGATAAAGGCTTTGAAATTGTAAACAATGCAAATATGGCAAAACTATTCCCTGACGGAAAACCACGTTTCCGCGAAGGCGATGGCAAAATTTTAAAACCAGAAGGCTGGCAAGCACCAGAACCACAGTTACGTGCTGAAATTGAGCGTCAACGCCAAGAAGCATTAGCAAAAGCAGGGAAATAAGATTGAATAGGCTACCATTCGCGGGAAGTTAAGCCCCGCACTTATGTCTTATTTTTTCGAGCGAATGATATGTCGTGTCGAAACGCCGATATATCTGAAAAAGGAGCTCTCTTTATGAAGAGAGCTCCTTTTTGTTTATCCCGCATTAACGGGCAGTAATACCCCCACCTCAAAATTCGGTGAAAGCAAATAAGTTAGGTGAGAGATAAACTGCCCGTAAAAGCCCGATTGGTGAGGGCTTTTAATCAGTGGGGGATGAAGAGAACCCCCACTGATTAAAGTTTCACTTTATTTTTTCTTCTTTTCTGTCGGTTGACTTTGTTTAGCGAAATTAGATGAATCATCGAAATTCGGTTGCTTTTTACCAGCATTATTACTTCTACCTTTTCCCATATGTAATGCACCTCCTCTCCTCCTTACTATTCCCAAAATAAAAAATCCCCTTGCGCACAAGAGAATTTTTTTATGTTTTTTATTTACTCTATTAGTGTCCGTGTCCAGCATGCCCTGCCGCGCCCGCTGTTCCTGCAGTACTTCCTGCACTTCCCGCTCCGCCATACCATATTTGCTGTTGTTGATGTTGTTGACCATGGTGTTGATGCTGGCCATGGTGTTGATGTTGTTGACCATGGTGTTGATGCTGGCCATGGTGTTGATGCTGGCCATGGTGTTGATGTTGTTGACCATGGTGTTGATGCTGACCATGGTGTTGATGCTGGCCATGGTGTTGTGTTTGATATAAAACAGCCTGTGGATGAATTTGATGGTGACCATGATGATGTACTTGTTGCTGATGATGACCGTGTTGCTGGTGGTGACCGTGATGTTGGTGGTGACCATGGTGTTGATGCTGGCCATGGTGTTGTGTTTGATATAAAACAGCCTGTGGATGAATTTGATGGTGACCATGATGATGTACTTGTTGCTGATGATGACCATGATGTTGGTGGTGACCGTGATGTTGGTAATGACCGTGATGTTGGTAATGACCGTGATGTTGGTGATGACCGTGATGGACGTGATGACCATGAATCATTTGTGGACCTACTCCTCCTACTAGAATAGGAGCAACACCACCAAATCCTGGTTGCGGACCAACTGGTGCAGGGAAGCCAGATTGTGCCCCGCCTACAAATGTTGGAAATGTAGTTGATGCCCCTACAGGAACTCCTCCTCCTACAAATGCCGGAAATGTAGTTGGCGCTCCTATAGGAACTCCTCCTTGCGCTCCTCCCACGAATGTTGGCATTCCTGTTTGCGCTCCAGCTACAGATGTAGGAACTCCTTCTGATGATCCGCCCATCCATGTTGGGTTCCCGCCATATCCTTGTTGTCCGGCTCCTCCCATTAGCATTTGTGCATAGCCATCCTCACCTATCATAAAGCCGTGCGATGCGTTATTATCCATCCCTTTCATTTCTTTCACCTCTTTCTCTCAATTTAACCTGCCTTTGTTATCATATTTCGCATACAAGAATAGGTGTTTGTCTATAAGGGAATTCCACTCATTTTTCAGTTGTCTCAAAAAAAGAGCAGCCCTCTCATAAGGACTGCTCTTTCCTATTAATTTGCAACGATATTAACAAGTTTTCCAGGAACAACAATTACTTTACGAACTGTTTTCCCTTCAATTTGTTCTTTCACTACTTCGATAGCAAGTTGTTCCATTTCTTCTTTTGATGCGTCTTTTTTCGTTTTCAGTTTCGCACGAACTTTACCCATAACTTGAACAACGATTTCAACTTCATCTTCTACAAGTTTAGACTCATCAAATGTTGGCCAGCTTGCATATGTGATTGTTTCACTGTGTCCAAGCTTGCTCCAAAGTTCTTCCGCAACGTGCGGTGCAACTGGTGCAATCATTTTCACGAAACCTTCTACATATTCTTTCGGAAGTACTTCTGTTTTATATGCATCGTTAATGAACATCATCATTTGAGAAATTGCAGTGTTAAAGCGAAGCTCTGCATAGTCTTCTGTAACTTTCTTCACTGTTTGATGGTATGCTTTCTCAAGTTCTTGATTAGAGGCATCTGTGATTTTCTCACTTAGTTCACCATTATCTTGAACAAATAGACGCCATACACGATCTAAGAAACGACGAGCTCCGTCAAGACCATTTTCAGACCAAGCAATTGAAGCATCTAATGGTCCCATGAACATTTCGTAAAGACGAAGTGTATCTGCACCATGGCTTGCTACGATATCATCAGGATTTACAACGTTCCCTTTTGATTTACTCATTTTCTCGTTATTTTCACCTAGAATCATACCTTGGTTAAATAATTGTTGGAATGGCTCTTTCGTTGGAACCACACCGATATCATATAATACTTTATGCCAGAAACGAGCATATAGTAAGTGAAGTACAGCGTGCTCTGCACCGCCGATATAAATATCAACTGGAAGCCATTGTTTTACTTTTTCAGGATCTACAGGTGCTTCGCTGTTGTTTGGATCGATGTAACGTAGGTAGTACCAGCAGCTACCAGCCCATTGCGGCATTGTATTTGTTTCACGACGACCTTTTTTACCAGTCTCAGGATCGACAACATTTACCCACTCTTCGATGTTTGCAAGTGGTGATTCACCTGTACCAGATGGACGAATGTTTTCTGTTTTTGGAAGAACTAATGGTAATTCTTCTTCTTTCACAGCTGTCATTGTGCCATCTTCCCAATGGATAACTGGAATCGGCTCACCCCAGTAACGTTGACGACTGAATAACCAATCACGAAGACGATATGTTACTTTTTGATTTCCTGCACTTGTTACTTCAAGCCATTCAATCATTTTAGCAATTGCTTCTTCTTTATTTAGACCATCAAGAAATGCTGAGTTTACGTGTGGACCATCACCTGTATATACTTCTTTCGTGATATCTCCGCCTTTTACAACTTCTTTCATTGGAAGGCTAAATACTTGTGCAAACTCATAATCACGCTCATCGTGAGCTGGAACTGCCATTACAGCACCTGTTCCGTAAGTTGCAAGTACATAGTCAGCAATCCAGATTGGTAATTTCTCACCGTTTACTGGGTTAATTGCATAAGCACCAGTGAATACGCCTGTTTTTTCTTTCGCAAGTTCTGTACGCTCTAAATCACTTTTCGCTTTTACAGAATCAATGTACGCTTCTACTGCTTCTTTTTGATCCGCAGTTGTAATTTCTGTAACAAGCGCATGCTCTGGAGCAAGTACACAGTAAGTTGCACCAAATAGTGTATCAGGACGCGTTGTGAAGACTGTAAACTTCTCATCTGTACCATCGATGTTAAAGTGTACTTCTGCACCTTCAGAACGACCGATCCAGTTACGTTGCATATCTTTTAAGCTTTCCGGCCAATCAAGATCATCTAAATCTTCAAGTAGACGATCTGCATATGCAGTGATTTTTAACATCCATTGTTTCATCGGACGACGCTCAACAGGATGTCCACCGCGCTCACTCTTACCGTCGATAACTTCTTCGTTCGCAAGTACTGTACCAAGTGCTGGGCACCAGTTTACAGGTATTTCATCTACGTAAGCTAATCCTTTTTCAAATAGCTGTAAGAAGATCCATTGTGTCCATTTGTAGTAGTTTGGATCTGTTGTATTTACTTCACGGTCCCAATCATAAGAGAAGCCAAGTGCTTTAATTTGGTTACGGAACGTGTTAATGTTTTTCTCTGTAAATTCTGCTGGGCTATTTCCAGTATCAAGTGCATATTGCTCTGCTGGAAGACCAAATGCATCCCATCCCATTGGATGAAGAACGTTATATCCTTGCATACGTTTCATACGAGATAAAATATCCGTTGCTGTATATCCTTCTGGATGTCCTACGTGTAGCCCAGCTCCTGATGGATATGGGAACATATCTAGTGCATAAAATTTTGGTTTTTCTGTCTCATCTGGCGTGCGGAATGTTTTATTCTCTTCCCAATACGCTTGCCACTTCTTCTCAATTTCTTGATGATTAAAACTCATGAGATATCCTCCATTCAAATTGTATTTATTTTCACCGCCTAAAATACAAAAAACCTCTCATCCCTAGAAAGGGACGAGAGGTTATAGATTCCCGCGGTACCACCCTAAATTAATGTAATAAAGGATGTTCAAAACGTCCGGTAAAGATAGCTGTCGCATTTCTTTATCTTCCTTTTGAACAAGCACTAATATATACATTCGCTTAGATCCGTAACGTGGATAGACGGCAATTGCTACTTTGGTTCACAACTGCAACTCAAAGGCGAGTTCATAACGAAACGTGGATTGACTTGCACCAACCGTCAACTCTCTAAACCAGCTTCTATTACTACTACTCCTTCTCACTGTTATTACAAGTATGAGTTAATTTAAATATATTCTAAAACATGTTACATGTTCCGTCAAACTAAACTGCAATTTTTTCTTCTACTGTTTCTTCCACTTTCACTCGTTTATCATAAACACTCGTTGCGATAAGCGCTACTACAAGCATTACCATGATTACTATAAACAATACTTCCATATTGTATAAGTCAACAATTGCTCCGCCAACAACTGGTCCAAACATTTTCCCAACAGTCGCTGCGCTATTTACAACACCTTGATAAAAACCGATCTTATCATTTGGTGCAAGGATATTCGCAATCGTTGGAACAGCTGGCCAAACAAATAATTCACCAATTGTTAATGTCACCATCGCGACAAGGAACATGGTAAATTGCTGCGCTTGACTAAGTACAATAAATGACACTGCAAAAATGCCGATTCCGATCATAATTTGTTGTTTCAAAGAACGCTTCATCGCACGAATAATCATACTTACTAATGGCTGCGCACAAACAATCATCGCCCCGTTTATCGTCCATAACAGGCTGTAATGACGAAGGCTAATATTTAATTCCTGCATATGTGTCGCAATCGCACCTTGCCATTGTACATATGTAACCCAGCATAAAGCATATGCTACACATACGATAAGAAGTGCCTTGAATCCTGGTGTAAGAGACCAACCTTTTTCCGCTTTGACCGCTGTTTGTATACTTTGTTCATTTTTGTCCTCCATACCACGGAATCCGATAAAAGCAATTAAGAAGAAAATAAAGTATAAAATAAAGTTCGCTAAGAAAATATAATCAAAACGATAAGAAGCAACTAAACCACCGCACGCTGTACCAACAGCGATTCCAACGTTTTGTCCAACATACATCGCATTAAATGCTCTCCGTCCGCCTTCTGGCCAAACCGTACCAACCATCGCATACATCGATGGAAAGACCATACCAGAACCGAATCCAATTAACGCAAGCCACACAACATATAATGGCCAACCATGGAAGAATACAAGACCTAAAATCGCTAATAGTGTAATCACAATTCCTACTAAAATCGACTTGTATCCGCCCCATTTATCAAATAAAACACCGCCGAGTAAGTTACCAATTACTCCTGTTAACGAGTTAATCATTAATACCATTCCGGCCACAGATAACGATTTCCCTAAATGATCATGTAAATAAATTGTATTAAATGGCCATAAAAAAGAAGCACCCGTGACATTAATAATCATCCCAGCTACTAATAGCCATACTTTCCTTGGCATAGTTTCCCCTCCTATTCTGTTTTTTTCGTTCTATACATAACAGTAAAATTGTAGTCGTTTTTAAATAGGAAGGCAACTGATTAATAGTTGGTGAAATTCAGATAATGAGATATTGACTATATAAACACAAATTAAAAAATCGATATAAAAACCCTCTTTTTTAGGCAGGCGAGAGCATCTGGTCACGCATAGAAACGGTCAGGGTCTTTCCTGCCACATGCAAGGTTTAAAACAAAAGGAGAATGCAAGTAGCGATCATGGTGTATTCTGCACGGCAGTGACTTATATGTCGAAAAATTAAAATGGATATATATAAAACCCACATCTACATAAAGAGGTGGGTTTTAGTTCACGCTTTACAGCATTGGGAGAATACACTGAAATTTCATCCCCTTATAAATCACGTGATTTAAATGTACGAATCGCTATAAAAATAGCTGCTAACACATATAAAACAGCATAAACAATCATCATATTACTCGGTGTCGAAACACTCCCGAACACTCCTTGTGAAGCTATTGATAAAGGATTGTCTCCTGAATCAAATAAATAGATTGTCATTTTACGATACATTGTATCAATTGGGAATAAAAGGCTTGCAATTATGCCCATGTTTACAAGTGCTGTTTTTTGTGCCAATGTACCGATTTGTTCAACAAATCCGCCAATAAACCCAGTTCCGTACAAAATAATTAACACAATGCCAGCATTTAATGTTGCCATACGCGTGCTTAGTAATATCGCGATGCTAATTAAAATAACAGGCTGGATCAAGAGGAGAGCCAATGCTTTTATAATCTGCGTCGCCGTGAAATCTAAATGAAACGTGCTCCCTCCCATTGTTTGATGGATGAGTACGATACTTATAAACAGGAAGGCTGCGTACGCAATCAGTAAGCAACATAAGCCGATCCACTTTCCCATTAAAAAGGAAAAGCGTGAAATCGGTCTCGTTAGCCATGTATCAATTTGATGACTTTCAATTTCATTTGCAATACTGCCAACACTACTTAAAATAGCTAGCAACGCAGTAATAAACGAAGAAAAGTACAACCCCACTCCAAGAAGCTGTGTAGAAATAAAACTTTTGTTCATAAAATCTTGAGCTGCCGAAAGACCGCTAGATTCTCCTGGAAGGATTTCACTGACGGCGTAATGAATGGCCACTCCATAAAATATTAAAAAGGCAAAAGTCATACATAACGTAATGGTGAAAATACGCTTTAACAAAATTTCTTTAAATGATAATTTGGCGATTGTCCACATGCTGCGTCCCCTCTTTCTTATTTACCCAGTACATAAACACATCTTCCAAATGCGGGTGAACCGGATTTAACTGATACACAGGAATATGTAGTGCTACAAATGCTTCTAACAATCTAGGAATGTCATCTTCTTGTTGTAGCGTGATAATCCAACGCTTACGATTTTGCTGTTCTTCTATCTTCCGTACATTTTTAATAAACGAAGGCAATTGTTTAAAGAATAATTCGCTCTTTTCACCAAGTATTACTTCAACTTCCGTTTGAATCATCATCAATGAGCGCCAATCTCCTTGTACGATTAACTCTCCCTTATTAATAATCGCCACGTGATCACATACATGTTCAATTTCATTTAATAGATGGCTGTTTAAAAATACTGTCTTCCCTTGGTCCCGAAGCTCTTCCATTAAATGACGCACTTCTTTCCGCCCGATTGGATCAAGCGCAGATGTTGGCTCATCTAAAAAAATCAATTCCGGATCAGAAAGCAGAGCACAAGCAAGTCCGATACGCTGCTGCATTCCTTTTGAATAACCGCGAATTTTTTCTTTTTCCCTACCCTTTAAGCCAACTTTTTCAATAACCTCACTCATTTTTGCTTTCCGCTCACGAGAAGGAAGATCGCATAGTTTTGCATGCGTTTCAAGTAACTGCCATCCGGTCAGCCAATCAGGATAGCGAAACAGCTCAGGTAAATAGCCAATACACCGTTTTGATTCTATTGTCCCAATCGGCTGTCCTAACATTTGCGCCATTCCAGAATCCGGATGAATTAAACCAAGCATCGTTCGCACAAACGTACTTTTCCCTGCACCGTTAGGACCTATAAATCCGAATACAGTACCGCGCGGCACATCTAATGAAATGTTGCGGATACCGCCTTTTCCGTTATATTGTTTTGTTAAGTTCTTCGTTTGAATAATCCAGTCTTGTTTCATGTTTTACCCCCGCTCTATACAGGAACAGAGCCGCCCCATTTCGCGGAGCCGCTCTTGTTCAATCATTATTTTAATTCATTTGCAAGTTTAATAAGATCGTTTGCATTCAAATCTTTCTCTTGCTCTTTATGTTGCTCGATCATGTGCATTTTTCCATCTTTCTCCCAAATAAGCACGTTTTCATATTCAGTACTATATAAAACGGTCCTTACTCCTTGAACCTTTGTCTCCGATACTTTTGCACCTTTTGCTACATAAGGAATCGGCAATGTATGTGTCCAATCTTGAATACCTGCAAGTTGTGTTTTCACATTCGCAGGAATAATCGGAAGCTCTAAAACTGTTTTTTGTAATTTCGTAACATTTACACCCTCTGGAACAGAAATTTTTGGTGCATCAATTACATTATAGGAAAAAGCGCTTGATGTTCGATTGCCCTCAACTTCTATTTGAGTACGTACTGATTCCGGAACTGTGATCGAAAACTGCTTACCATTCAAAGCACTTTCAAACTGCGTATTGCTTTGTAGTTGTTTCAATAATTTATTAGCTTTTTCTGTATCGAGCTCAAATTGCATAATAAATGACGGATTCACATCCACATTCGTTACACGATATCCATCTGGCACTTTTGGAACAGCATATCCAGCTTCTCTTGCTTGCTGTTCCGACTGAAAATGAGCATCTTTTTTGCTTCCATTATCTTTGATTCCTATTTTCCCAATTCCTTTAATGGACTTTTCTCCTTCTTCCATGTTAGAGATCCATCCTTCAATTTCACGTAAATCAGAATCTGTAAGTTGAACTAACTGCACATCCTTTACTCGAAAAATCGATAACAAGTTACTTGCTCCTGCCCGTACTTCTGGAACTGTTAAAGACACACACACAACTGCCGCTGCTGCTGCTGCAGTAATCCAACGTTTAGATGATTTCTTCATATTATGCCATCTTCCCTTCTTTTTACTTTCTTCACTGTTTGTTTCTTCCGTTTTATGATTTTGTATATTTTGTTCAAAGGTTTTCCAAGCTTGGTCAACATCGATATCAATCTCTTCACTAACGTTTGTGAATTCATCATCCACTACAACTTCTACCCATTGATTAAGCTTACTTACTTCTTCTAACGCCTTTTGACATGCTTTACATTGGTCAAGATGTTGAATATATTGCTTTCTTTCATCGCGGTTTAATTCTCCATCTAAATACGCCTGTATAAATCCAATATCTTGGCATTTCATTTGTCACTCCTCCTTCATCCCTCTATACATCTTCCGAAATTTCGCTTTCGCTCGTGCTAGCAATGTTCCAACCGAGGAAACTTCCATATGAGTAGCCTCCGCGATTTCTTTATATTGAAATCCCGAAAACTTCATTAATAAGAGGGTACGTTCACGCTCATCCATTTCTTTTAATGTACTTTGTACACGAGTAATTTCTTCTTTTTGAATACATTTTTCTTCCGATGACGGACTGCTAATTGATTGTTTATAATTTGCTTCTTTTTCAATTCTTGCTTGATGCCTTTTTTCAGATCGCAAATAGTTATATGCTGCATAAATGGATGCTTTTGCTAGCCATGCCGATACACTTTCAATCTGTTTCCATTCTGTATGATATAATTGCAAAAATACTTCCTGCGCTAAATCTTCAGCAATTGCTTGATCTCGCACAATTCGCATAATTTGTCTCACAACGTGAGCATAATATTGTTTAAATACATCTTGAAACTGTATATTAGAAACTGAATCTTGTTCATATATATTTAACAATGAAGCTTTCACCTCCACTAATTTCTTCCTCCTTATTAGCCACTCTCACTATAAAGAAACCACAAACTTGCTATTTGTGACAAAAAAATAAAAAATATTTTCTTGTAATGGTTCATCCTTATTATAACCGTGTATTGAAACCAATTTTAATTCCTTGTTCTCTAAGAGATTTTGTTAAGAAGTATAAATCTATATATAAGTTAAAAAACCAACATAAAAACCTCCTTTCTTTTTAGGGAGACGAGAGCATCTGGCCGCGCATAGAAACGGCCAGGTCCTTTTCCCACCACATACAAGGTTTAAAGCAAAAGGAGGCAGCAAGTGCAAGTCATGTTGTATTCTGCATAGCAACGACTTATATGTTAAAAAATTAAAATGGATATATATAAATCGAAAAAAACGACATTACAAACAATGATTTAGGAAAAGCAAGAGATCGACTACATGGTTTAATTCCGACTTATCCCAATGTATTAGCTCTGCGCAAGAAATTAACGAATTGAAAGAATCTATCAATGAATTAAAAGATGAGGTCCGTAGTTTAAAAGAAGAAAAAGAAAAGCTTTGATATCGGTGATAATCTCGGATTTGTTGCTATACTAATTTTTTTGTTGCAATTATGTATATCACTCGTTAATAAAAAAAGGGGCTAACACTCAAAAGACCGCTTTTAGCGGTCTTTTGGGGGCAGCTCCTTTCTATATTGGAATCGATCTCTAAAAAAACAAATCCTGTCCCACATGATTTCCTGTTATAACTTGCATTCTATTTTGTAATTACATCAATAGAGTTATTTTATGAATAATCTTTATATTAAAATTTTTCATAAGAGATTCATCCTATTTTTGATTTTGGCCGTTTTTTAGAACTCCATTTAAATATCTTATCTAATACAGCATATATCCTATTGGATTCCTTCGCTAGTAAAGGTCCTACAGATGCTAATATCAAAACATATAAAGCTGAAAATGGTTTAATTGTAGCCATTAAGCCACCTGCCATCCCAATGTTTGCTAAAATGATAGAAAATTCTCCTCTTGATACAATTGTTAATCCAATATTCACAGAAGCCTTATGGGATAACCCTGCTTTACGTCCAGCAATCATTCCAGCTACAAAGTTTCCGCAGATTGTTAATAGAACCGCTCCTAGTGTTAACCATACAGCCCCACCAAGTGAAAAAGGGTCAATACTTAAACCGAAACTGAAAAAGAAGATGGCTCCAAAGAAATCCCGGAAAGGAACAACAAGATGTTCAATTCGATCACTATGTTCTGTTTCAGAAAAAACTAATCCTAAAAGAAGAGCTCCAATCGCTTCCGCAACACGAATCGTGTATGTTGCCTATTTTCACTAAAGTTATTTATGCACTACACAACTGGGGCAATAGATTTTAATATCCGTAAAAACTCAGGGTATTTATGATTGGGGAATTTAACATTATAAAAATTGGTTGAAATAACAAAAATCACAAGAGATAAGAATGAAAACACTATAACATCTTTTGATTTCAGCATGGTACCAACTAGACGAAATAACGATTCATTTTGTGTATTCAAAATTGTTTCCTCCTATCTTCTAAAAATAGGTTTCGTAATACGTTGTTTCATAATTCTTATCCCTTATTTATGTTTTACTAAACAATACTTGTTCATCTCTCCTTTCTTCACCTTTATGTTTTTTCTTATTAATAGATTTTTTGAAATTAGGTCCGTATACTTATAAAAAAAATCGCCCGAAACGTTCAAGGCGACTTTTTTATAAGGTAACTTTACATATTTACTTTGATAGGTTATGAGATTTATGAAACGTTTTAATCAAAAAAATACCGAGCACCCTCTGCTCGGTATTTTCCTATCTTAGTCTTCTTTCGGAAGAACAATTCCTTTATACAATTGAACTGTAATGAAGTAATAAATCGCGTAAATGACTATGAAAATAACAATTGGAAGCCAAATACGGAAGTACGGGTCAATTAAGATAAATCCGAAAATATTCATACCAACTAATACGTGAGCGATACCCACAATCGCTGGGAATAAGAATACTAAGAATAATTCTTTATAGATAGACTTCGTTAATAATTCACGGCGAACACCGATTTTACGAAGCATTTGATAACGCGTAATATCGCTTGATGCACCCGATAGAATTTTAAACATTAAACAACTTGCCATCATTGCTAAGAAAGCAATTCCTAGGAAGAACCCCATAAATACTGTTCCACTAGCGATGCCGTAAAATCCAGTATAAAATTGGTTCTTACTTTGCAAGGAATTTTCTTTTACATTTTTATATTTAACTAGCTGCAACTCGTCAATTTTTTTCCACTCTTTTTTATATGTTAAGAAATCATCTACTTTTCCAAGTAATGCAACGCCCTCTTTACCTTGCAAACCATCATACATTTTTTGGTCTACAATTTTAATTGTTTGATTAGGGGATACATAAATTGGATGAATCGTGCTTAATGCCTGATCCCACTCTTTTGGAATCACATTATCAGATTTTTCTTGACCGGAACTCAAAATCGCACCTACTGGCAATTCTTCAGAAGCTCGTTTCACTTTACCAATATCTTTCATTCCTTTAAAATCTTTTAAATCTTGTACTAAAGGACGATTTTTCTCTAAATCTTCTTTTAAATAATAGACATATTTATCGTCTGTTTTGTAACGATACTCACTTTTCTCTTTAAATGTAATACCATCTAAAATTTTCTTCTCTTCGGCTGTTGGATTATGAATCGTAACATCATAAATTGCCAAACCATCGACAGTAAGCATAACGTTATTTTTGAACGCCATACCGCCTGAAATCGCACCTGCTCCAAGCGCCACTAACATCGCTACTGTAGCTAGTACTTTTGTTAAGCTATTGATGCGGAAATTTAACTGGGCAAATGTAAAAGCATTAAGTCCTTTTTCAGTACGCTTTTTATTACTCTTTAGCTTTTTAATAATAAGCGGAAGGAATGTTCCAAATAACATGTAAGTTCCGGACGTTACAGTGATTAATGCAATAATAATCCCCATTTGCGCCAACTTACCCATGTAAACCATAGAAGCATAGCCGATTGCTAATAGAATAATTCCAACGAATGCAGCTATAACAGTCTTTACTCCTGCTTTAGAAACACGATCCGTTTTAGAATCTGCATGAACCAGTTGTAGAACCGTAATACGTGATAATTTGATACTATTCATAATTGCCGATAAAACAAATAGTATTAAGAAGAAAATACATGTAACAAGCATAGATGGAACATAAAATGCATGATAGCCACCTGCAGTAAATTCAAGCTGCTGCATAAGTAGTTTACCAATTCCTTGCGCGAGCCCTACACCGACTGCAATACCAACTACAAGAGATGCTGCTCCTAATACAATTGTTTCAATAAACATAAGCAGTGTCACCTTATGCTTTTTGGCTCCTAACATCATATACATACCAAATTCTTTTTGACGAAGTGATAGCAAGAAAGAATTAGCATATAAAATATAGAAGAATGTAATGATGGCTAATAGTACCGCACCAGCATGGAAGACGAATTGAATACTACTGATTACAGAATTCGCTTCAATAAATGCTTTATTCAATGCTAACGTTTGGAACATGTAAAAGATCGAAATTGACATTACAAGACCAACAAGTAAGACAATGTAATCTTTCAGCTTACTTTTCAGTCCTGACATAGAAAGCTTAAATAACATGTCTGAACCTCCTTTCTTATGCTTTTTGTGTGCCTAAGTCTGCAAGCACATCTAAAATTTCTTTATAGAACGCTTCACGCGTACCACCGCGGTGAATCTCTTTATATAACTCGCCGTCTTGAATGAATAAAATACGCTGACAGTAACTTGCGCTATATGGATCATGTGTAACCATCATAATAGAAACACCTTGTTCTTCATTTAAGTTTGTCATCGCATCTAAAAGACTCGCTGCATTTTTAGAATCAAGCGCTCCTGTTGGTTCATCTCCTAAAATGATCGCTGGTTCATGTACAAGTGCGCGCGCTGCTGCTGAACGCTGTTTTTGTCCACCAGATACTTCAGATGGGTACTTTTGAAGAATTTCTGAAATCCCTAACATTTTAGCTACCTTTTCTACTTTTGTTCCGATTTTACGTGATGGAACACCTTGTAGAGAAAGTGGCAGAGCAATATTTTCATAGATTGATAAGTTTTCTAATAAGTTAAAGTCTTGGAAGATGAATCCTAACTTTTGTGAGCGGAAATCAGATAGTTCTCCTTGCTTCATTTTTGTAATATCCGTACCTGCAATTTCAACAACGCCGCCCGTTGCTTTATCCAGTGTTGAAATTACATTTAATAACGTTGTTTTCCCTGAACCAGATGGTCCCATGATTCCAACAAATTCACCCTCTTGAATAGAGAATGATACACCTTTTAAGGCGTGTGATTGGCTCTCACCTTTTTTACCGTATACTTTTTGGACGTTTTGGACGTCTACAACTGGTCTGTTCATACATATCCTCCTACGTTTGTTTTCTCTTTTCCCATTTTGCGCCTTTCCAGGGTTATCTGCCATTGTTTTACATTACATTTACCTTACATTTTTGTAAGATGACAAAATAAAACCAGGTCATACTGCGACCTGGTTTACTCTGATTGCTTCGATTTTTGTGGTTGTCCTTTTTTACGATTACGTTGTTTTGCTTGTACCACTGGATCGAGTTCATTTGAAAACTCTGCGTTATGCCCATTTTGTGTTTTTTGCTCTGGGTTGTTTTGATCTGAACGCTTTGCCATGCCTATCACTCCTTATTAGTGCGGTGTAATAATCATTTGATGCTGCAATTGACGAACTGCCATACGAGCACGGTTTAGCTGCTCACGCTGTTCATCATTCGCATGTTGCTGCATGATTTGTAAATCATTATAGGCTTGCTCTAATTGTAATTGCGCATCAGAATACTCCATTGTATTGTAATGCTCTTGTCTACTTCCGATATCTAATTGCTCTTTTGCATACTCTATTGCTTGCTCTGCTTGCGTAATGTATTCTTCAAGTGATTGACGCTCTGCCATGATGTAGCCTCCTTGCCTTTAGTTCTCCTTTAGTGTGTCCCTTCCATATCGACCTTATGAGTATGTTATAATGGATTTTGTTTCATTTTAGGCTTTAGGAGGGATATGTAATGAAGGTTCAAAACCCTTTTCCATATACAAATGACAATAAACGTTACCATACGTGGAATTATCACTTACGAAAAGAGTTCGGCGAAAAAATCTTTAAAGTTTCATTAGATGCTGGATTTGATTGCCCCAACCGCGATGGCACAGTCGCATACGGCGGATGTACATTTTGTAGCGCTGCTGGTTCTGGTGACTTTGCTGGTGACCGCCGCGATGATGTTATAACGCAATATCATGAAATGAAAGAAAAAATGCACTCGAAATGGAAAGATGGAAAGTGTATTGCTTATTTCCAAGCGTACACGAATACCCACGCTCCTGTTGAAGTATTAAAAGAAAAATTCGAACCACTTTTAGCTGAAAAAGACGTTGTTGGTCTTTCCATCGCAACTCGTCCTGACTGCTTACCTGACGATGTTGTTGAATATTTAGCTGATTTAAATAAACGGACATATCTTTGGGTAGAACTTGGGTTACAAACTGTCCATGAACGTACAGCGAACCTCATCAACCGTGCCCATGACTATCCATCATATGTCGAAGGTGTAAACAAGCTTCGTAAGCACGGTATTAAAGTATGTTCACATATTATTAACGGTCTTCCTCTTGAAGATTATGACATGATGATGGAAACGGCTCGTGAAGTCGCAACACTTGATGTGCAAGGGATTAAAATTCATTTGCTTCATTTATTAAAAGGAACGCCAATGGTGAAGCAGTATGAAAAAGGACAACTTGAATTCCTTTCTCTTGAGGATTACGTAAGTCTCGTTGTCGACCAACTTGAAATCATTCCAGCAGATGTCATTGTGCACCGCATCACAGGTGACGGTCCGCCTGACTTAATGATTGGTCCAATGTGGAGCTTGAATAAATGGGAAGTATTAAATTCCATCGATGCGGAATTTGTACGCCGCGGAAGTTGGCAAGGAAAATATGCAAACGAGGTGAAACCCGTATGAAATTAGAACGTGTATTACCGTTTGCACGCACGCTTTTGCAAACAGCTGTCAAAGAAGGTGATTATGCCGTAGACGCAACACTTGGCAACGGTCACGATACTTGTTTTTTAGCGGAGATTGTTGGAGAACACGGGAAAGTATTTGGATTTGATATTCAGCGTGAAGCAATTGAAAGTTCGGCTACTCACCTAAAAGAAAGAGGACTTGAAGAACGAACTGTTCTCGTTCATGATAGCCACGATACTTTGTTATCTGTATTACCAGAAGAAGCAAAAGGCAAAGTAACCGGAGCCATTTTCAACTTAGGTTACCTTCCTGGCGGTGACAAGCATATCGTTACCAAACCAAACTCAACGATAGCTGCCATCGAACAATTATTAGAAGTCATGGCACCAGAAGGAATTATCGTTCTTGTCATTTATCATGGACATCCAGAAGGACAAGTAGAGCGCGATGCTGTCCTGCAATTCGCCGAAGAGCTGGATCAAAAACAAGCTCACGTACTTCGTTACGGCTTCATCAACCAACAAAATAACCCGCCATTTATTGTGGCGATTGAGAAACGCTAAATATATCGGCGATTCAACAAGAATCGTTATAAAAAACGTGCATGTGCTGCACGTTTTTTATTGTTCCGAGAATAAAATATGCCATATAATGGATGTGCGAAATCTATAAAGAAGGAGGCAATCATTTTGTTATTAGAACTAAAGGAAATACAAAAGGCCTATGGCAAACAACTGATACTAAAAGACATTCATTTATCACTGGTCTCCTTGCACATTTTTCTTTATCCATACTCGTTATTTCAATCGCAACATTATTTACACGAAATATCATTAAAAAAGCAAGTACAGCTTGGCTTAGTCTTTCTTTTGTACTACTTATCACAATTGCTTCCATTCGTCTCAAAAAAGAAATGCCGGAACTATTATGGGTTTTTCCGCCTATCAATAGTTTTCTGATGCTTGGACAATATGAACATCATTTGCTTGTTCACGTGCTTTGGCTTACTGCATGGGCACTTATATACTCGCTCTTATTAATTACTCTATTCCTTTTTCTCGTTCAAAAAAAACGATTTTAAAGAAGGAATATACGATGAAAATCGAGAAGTTTTAAATTCATATATTAAAATTTACCAACATAAGGAGAACTAACAATGATCGGAATATTAGCAGGAATGGGACCAAAGTCAACAGGCCCATTCGTTGATACAGTAGTCGAGCAATGCCAAAAAATATACGGTGCGAAACATGATATGGACTTTCCACATATGATGATTTATTCCTGTCCAACACCTTTTTATATGGATAAACCTATTGATCATAAAGCTATGGAAAATGCTATTATAAATGGCGCACAAAAACTTGAAAACACAGGTGTCGATTTTATTGCCATGCCTTGTAATACAGCGCACTTATATTTTTATGAACTACAAAATTCAATTTCAGTTCCCATTTTAAATATGGTGGATGAGACGATAAAAGAAATACCCGATCACGTAAGGAAAGTAGCTCTCTTAGCAACCGATGCGACTGTTCAATCCGGTATATATCAAGATGGGATTGCAAAACGTGGTATGGACTATATACATAAAAATAGCTGGCAAACCGCTATCACTCAAATTATCTCTAACATAAAAACAGGGAACCTAAATAAAGCAAACGAATTATGGTATACACTTTGTATAGAATTATCTGAAGCAGTAGATGCTGTTATCGTGGCGTGCACAGATTTAAATGTCGTATCGAAAACAGTGCCATATAACTTTTACTTGGTTGATTCATCTACTTGTCTTGCGCAAGCTGTTGTAAATAAATATTTATCCTCTCAAAAAAGTTAGGAGGATTCCATGAAAATAGAAAACAGCCCTTTCGAAATGGACTATACATTCGATGAAAACCTTCGTGAAAAACCAGTATCCCTTACGCAAATGAAGCAAGGAATCACATTTTTAAAAATAAACTTGCCTGATTCAGATTTATCATATGCAAAGCAATGCGGTTTAATCGGCGTTTACGAACGAATAGTAGGAGACCTTGCCGAAAGTAAATACTACTTACAACAAGCTATAGAGCAATATGAAACCTTACAACATATACAAGGAATTTTTATTAACAAACTCCGCCTTGCACATGTATATCACTGGGAAAAAGATTTTGAAAAAGCAAATGAGATTTTCACTGAACTCTTTCACATGTTACAGCAAAATGATTTAGCGCATTACGAGGATTTTCTCTATCAACATTACGGAAAAAGCAAATTAGATGAAGGGGATCTAAAAGCAGCTTTCTCTTACTTTCAAAAAGCACTGCAAATTCGATTAGAAAAAGGAAATGAAGAACTGATTCGCTCGACAAAACTATGTATCCAACATTGTTCTTCGTACCTATAAATATATCAACCCCTCGACAGAAATCGCTAAAAAGACGTGCGCATGCTGCACGTCTTTTTTATATGCCCCTAAAACTTTTAACATTTTTCACAATTCTTTCAAAATAATCACACTTTATCCCGATATATTAAATGAGCATTCATTTTATAAAAGGTTGGACGGGGGATTTAAAATATGAAAAAAAATCGATCGCTTCATTATATTTTCTGGAGATGGCATTTTTACGCCGGTCTCTTCATAGCACCGCTACTCATTACTTTATCACTCAGTGGCATTGGTTATTTGTTTCGAGAGGAAGTTGAGAATTTCATCTATAAAGATTTATATTTTGGAAATAGTAGGCAAACAGAATCTCTTTCTATGTCTGAATCCATTTCAACAACAGAAAAGAAATATCCTCACTATAACGTGACGAAAATTAGCTATTTCAAAGATGATCATAATACAAGACTCACAATGGCAAATGAATATACGGGTGATCAGAAGTATGTTTACTTAGATAAACATAACCAAATTATTGGGGATCAAAATGCTGATGCAACGTTTGCAAATATTATGCGAGAACTACATAGCTCTCTTCTAGTAGGCGGTACCGTTGTAAACTACTTAGTCGAACTAGCCGCTTGCTGGACGATTTTTTTAATTGTTACTGGTTTATATATGAGTATAAAACGCTTCAAGAAACCCCTGGTATCAAACGCTAGAGAGAGGTCCAAACGACTTCATAGCATAATTGGTATTGTATTCACAATTCCACTCATTCTCCTAGTATTAACAGGATTACCTTGGTCTGCTTTTATGGGAAAACAAATTTATAACATAGCAACTTCCAATGAATCACTAGGATATCCGAAATTATATATGGCTCCTCCAGAGTCTAAGTTTAAAGAGTTACCGTGGGCGACTAGACAAGAAACACCGCCACAATCAGATTCAAACGAACAGACAGCTCTTTCAATTGATGAGTTAGAGAAATCGATTCAAATTGAAAAACCATATGTCATTTCATTACCAAATGAGCCAAAAGGAGTATTCACTATTTCAAAATCTAGCGGTTCTGGTATTACAGGAATGCACGTATCACCAAATGAAGAAATTACTGCTTATTTTGATCAATATAGCGGCACTCTCATTTCAAAAATTGACTATCGTGATTATGGCTTATTTGCACAGTGGTTTTCTTATGGTATCCCCCTTCATGAAGGACATTTATTTGGATGGCCAAACAAAATACTATGCTTACTTACAACCTTGTCCTTACTATTCCTCATTTATTTCGGTGTTAAAATGTGGCTAGCAAGAAAGCCACAAGGTAAGGTAGGAGCACCATCAAAACAAAAAGATAAAAAAAGCATATTTGCCTTTATACTTATTATGATTTTATTAGGAATTGTCATGCCTTTATTCGGTTTATCTGTTCTTATCATTTTTGTAATTGAGTTTTTACTATATCTATTCTCTAAAATATGGGTAAAAAAAGTATAGAAAAAAGCATTTGTACAATTCATCTTGTACAAATGCTTTTTATTTCTGACTCAATTTTTTTCTTTCTCTCACGAATTAAAAAAAGAACATCACCAATAATAATAGTCCCTATAATAGCCTGCGCTACATAATCCATCGTAGTTGGATCACCAGTTCTGTTTATCATCGTATACACTCCAAGCAAGAATGAAACCGAAAGACATACTAACAAGATAATTTCTATATGTTCATATAGTTTTTTTAAGAACTGTTTCATTGTGATTCCCCCTTCAAACCACCATTATCTCTTCTAACTTTCGAACAAATACACCAGGGTCTGCATTTTGAATATATTTTACTTTTATCCATTCCGTACCATGTTGAATTGAAATTTTAATTCCAAACAAACCTTTTTTCACCTTTATAGCGGATATTTTGTCAAATAAAAATTCTTCAAATAATGTATTTCCAGCAATATCGGGTCCACAGAAAAAGAGTCTTTTATTAGTCAAAACGAGTATGCCTGGTCGTGGAACGCTCCGATATATAAAAATTTCCAAAGAACATTGAATATACAATACAATGTTTTCATCATCATGTAGCATCTCTTTGGCTTGATTTAATATATTCTCCACTTTAATCCCCGCCTTTTTAAACTGTTATACTTTAATTATCCGAAGATTAAAATATAAAGTCAAAAAAAAATAGCTACAATAACATATCGACGATTCGACATAGAATATCGACCGTTCGCCAAAAATCAACATAGAAAAAGACATGCACCAAATGCACATCTTTTTCTATTTCTATCACTGCGCCCTTTTCTTTCGGTACATCTTCCCGTTCCAATAGAAGAATCGTGAAGTGAATCCACCATATTTCACGATGCGCCGTGCCATTTGCTGCATATTTTTTTGCTCTGATACCTTTTGATCAGATAAATAAATCCCAAGGAGACCGCGGCTAATAAGGCGATGAAACTTCGCATGTGGTAAGTCACCAATATTTCTTTCTGCTTCTTCCACAAAATGCTTCATTCGCTCTAATACGACTTGTTCATTTTCATAATAACTACAGAAATTTAAGTCCCCGCCAAGTCGGTCTTCTTCTTGATCAATAAAGTAATCAAGCAAAATATGAAGCCCTTGTACGTACGGGAAATAACCTTGCTTAATCTTTGCAATATCTTCATCAAGTAATTCATCATGAAACGCATACGCCACGAGACAAAAGATTCCAAGTGTTGATCCTGCACATGCCGAAAATTCAAACCAGCTCATTGGGGGTACATTTTCCTTATGAGCCTCAAACCATGTTTGTAAGCGCGGTTCTCTTTCTTCTAGTTTCACATGCTTATGAATTTGTAAATCACAATAATAACAAGCAAGTTCGTGAAGAATCGGAGCGATTTTATCATAGTGCTTCGTTTTCTTTAAAACATCTTGGCATGTTGCAACAAGCTCATCTAAATAACCACCATCATCTTGATCATCTCGATAACGATAGTAATTGCTTCCTTCACTCTCTGGTGTTAATGCAGTCAGCATTGATTCATGCAGTGCAGCAAAATCATTCGGATCAAGCGATGTACTACGATCACATAAATTATCTAAGTAATCACTAATCGTCTGATACGCCACAATAAAACGAATACATTCCTCGCGTTGTTCATTTGCGAGCAGCGCTAAAATACCACCGCCTTCACAATGAAATGTTTTATGCTCAATACTTGCAATCGCTTGACTATGAAGTTCGTCATTTGGAATATGGTAGGCACGCTCTTTCCACATCGCTAGCTCATGGTGTACAACCGGAAACACATCACGGTATACTTTCGCCATGAGCGTTATGGGATTACTCGGTACGTTCACTTCTTCCTTCATCTCCTCTATTAAATGTACAAATAATTATTTATTTGTTTCTATTATGTTATTTACATGTATTTCAGTAAATGACTTGATATAGTTCAAAATCTCATCTCGCTCATACTCATTTAATAGCTCATGGTAACAATTTGGCCATTCTTTATATGCCTTATCACTAATCTTTAAGTTATCAAACCATTTACGGACACGTGTTTTATCTACAAGTTTATCCTCACATGCCTGCATTAGCAAGAGCGGAACGTCTGGAAACTCATCTATTTTGTCATGAGCAATCTCAATAGATTTTATCAATTCACTATACCAACGAACCGATACCTTGCGCAAGAACAATGAATCATTTTCCATCGCATCGCGAACTTCTTTATTTCTCGTTGACATGTTTACTGTAAGTTTGGTGGGAAATTGAAGTTTTGGCGTGAGAATATTTAACACCTTTGAGACAGCTCGAAGCGGAGCAGCAGGTACAGCTAATACACCTAAGCATGGCGAGCTTAATATAATTCCATCTATATCGTCTCTCTTCGTTTCTTCCATCATTCGAATGACAATAAGACCGCCCATACTATGTCCAAATAAAAAAATAGGTAGCCGATACTTTCTTGCTTCTTTCACCCATAATTTTATTTCTTCTATGTATTCATCAAATGAGTCAATATGTCCTCTATTTCTTGAAGTTGTTCCATGAGCTGGAAGGTCTCCCATGACAACATGATACCCGAAATGATTCCACATTTCTGCTAGCGCCTCATAACGTCCGTGATATTCCATCGCACCGTGCACAATCACGATTACCGCTTTGGCTGCTTCCGCTTCATAATTCCACATACGAAACTCCTCCATTTCACTCTTTCCCTTAATTTGATACACTAAAACTAGTTTCTAGGAAAGGAAGGCTTTACATGATATATCCTTATAAAGATAAAAATCCGAAAATTGCGAGTAGTGCTTTTATCGCTGACTATGTTACGATTACAGGCGACGTCACAATTGGTGAAGAATCAAGCATTTGGTTTAATACAGTCATTCGTGGTGATGTGTCTAAAGTAATAATTGGAGACCGCGTAAATGTACAAGATCAATGTACACTTCATCAAAGTCCACAGTACCCTCTTCTTTTAGAAGATGATGTAACAGTTGGACATCAAGTTATTTTACATAGCTGTACCTTAAAAAAAGACTCTTTAATCGGGATGGGATCTATTATTTTAGACGGTGCTGAAATTGGTGAAGGTGCATTCATCGGTGCTGGTAGTTTAGTTTCACAAGGAAAGAAAATTCCACCTAATACACTGGCCTTCGGTCGTCCGGCAAAAGTCATTCGCGAATTAACAGATGAAGATCGCAAAGATATGGAACGCATTCGCAAACAATATGTTGAAAAAGGACAGTACTATAAGTCACTGCAAAAATAGTCTCTACTTGCTGCCACCATGATGGCAGCTTTTTTCGTTAAAACTCTAACGTTTTCTTTACAAAATCTTATTATTCCCTCAATAAAACCTTATTAAAATAGAAGATATAATCTCAATATATATGTAAATGCGGGGGAGAGATTTCATGAAAGCTAAATCCGTCAGCTCCTTATATAAAATAGAATGTTACATTTTTAAAGGAATTAACCGTTACTTTGATCAAAAAACATTAAATATCTTTTTCCGTACCATTACACATATCGGTGGTGCAATCTTTTCCATCTCGCTTACGTTATGCTTTCTTATATTTTCACAGGGTCCTCTACACGATGCAGCAATTGCAGCAGCTCTTTCATTAACAATTAGTCATATTCCTGTGCAAATATTAAAAAGGTGGTATCCACGCAAACGGCCTTATTTAACAATTCAAGATGCAAAATATCCATCGCATCCATTAAAAGATCATTCTTTTCCGTCAGGTCATACAACAGCTATTTTTTCGGTAGTTGTTCCATTTATTTGTTATGATCCAAACTTATTAGTCGTTTTACTTCTATTAGCAATTATTGTAGGAATTTCCCGCATCTATCTCGGGCTTCATTATCCATCAGATGTATTTGTAGGTATGTGCCTTGGCACATGTTCTGGCATCATCTCTTTTTATCAATTCATTCCATTTTTCATGTAAAGGAGAGATTGGATGAGAGTCGCCATATTTACTGATACATTTACACCGCAAGTAAATGGCGCGGCGTAGATTGTTCACTCTTCCATCAGGCTTACAATAAAGACCTATTCCGAAAAAAATATAATATTACTGCTCCATACATTCTTTCCTATGTCGGACGCATTGCCCCTGAAAAAGATATCGAAACATTGCGTACACTGATTCACACACCAATAAAAGAACGAAAAGATAATATTCATTGGCTCATTGCAGGAGATGGTCCCCTTGCTGAAGAATTACGTAAAACTTTACCAGCAAACGTTACGTTTACAGGATATTTACAAGAAGAAAATTTAGCAGAAGCTTATGCATGCTCCGATCTCATGGTATTTCCATCGGCCACAGAAACGTTTGGCAATGTCGTTCTTGAATCGCTCGCATGTGGTACACCAGTCGTTAGTGCGAATTCTGGCGGAGTAAAAAATATTATTACAGATGGAAAAACAGGTTTTCTTTGCGAACCCAAAAACTCGAACTCATTTTTATCATCTATTTATCAGTTGTTAAATAACGAAGAAATGCGTAAACAAATGGGCATAGCCGCTAGATTCTACGCCACTACACAAAGCTGGGATGAAATTTTTCATGGTTTATACATGCAATATGAAGAGGTGCTTCACCAAAACAATACCGAACTACTTGCGTAATAAAAAAATTGACCTCAAAACATATAGCAATGAACTCATCCATCGTATTCATAAAGAGCAAAAAGGTATGACTCTATAACGTCATACCTTTTTGCTCTTTTTCTCATTCAGTAACCGCGTATATTCCTCTTTTGTATTTACATTCACAAATAATTCTCTCGCTACATTCCATTCCTCTTCCATCACATATTTTACGTTGCACTGTGATAAAAGTTGTTCCATACTTCGTTTTTCTTCATTTAGTAATGCGTATATTTTTTCTTTTACACGATAATGATACGCTGCTAATAACGGCTGCTTTCTTCCATCAATAACCGGAACAATTGCCTCATATTCACCACTTATTTGTCCTACTAATGCTGTAATCCACTCATTTGAAAGGTTCGGTGCATCACAAGGCGAAACGATATACCACTCCGTCTCTATATGCTCCATCCCCGATACAATTCCAGCAAGCGGTCCATCTCCTTTATAGAGAGAAATATCTTCTATAACAGGAACGTCTACTAAGGTAACAATTCTTTCTTTTATATCAGGATGACTAATCACAACTACATCTTGTATAGTATCCCGCATCATTTGAACAATCTGTTCGATAAAAGTATGTCCTTGCCAGCTTGCCAATGCTTTCGGCTCACCAAATCGTCTCGACATACCACCAGCTAATACAATCCCAGCGAGCTTTTTCATTGACGATGCAGCTCAAATGTAATGTGTCCTAACTCTGGTAAAATTAATTTATTCATCGCAAGGCGAACTGCCCCGCTAGAACCTGGCATCGAAAAGACAACTTTCCTTCCAATTGTTCCGCCAATTGCTCTACTTAGCATTGCAGCGCTGCCGATATCTTCTAAATAACTAATCATCCGAAACAATTCACCAAATCCAACAATTTCTTTATCTAATAATGCCGAAACTGCCTCAATCGTAACATCACGCTTTGTAATACCAGTCCCTCCATTTGTTAAGACAACATCAACATCTTCTTGATGATATCCACTTAATACAGCTTGCCTAATACTTTCTTTATTATCTTTTACAATTTCATAAGCGGTTACTATATGGCCCGCTTCTAATAATAATTCTTTTAACAATTTACCACTCTTATCCGTCTCTTCTGTACGTGTATCAGAGATCGTAATAATTTTACAACGAACCTCTGTGGGTGCTTGTTTTTTATGTTCTATTACGCTCATTTTTATTCGCCCCTTCTTATGAACTACTCATAATTTTATCATATCGTATAGAAATTTTATTACATATGAAATACATCACATATCCACAATTATCTATTACATGACCGAAACATCATGATACAATATAAGTATATATAACCATAAAAAGGGAGTTTATCTATACCTCTATTTTATAATCCTAAACAACCTGTCCCATGAATTCCTTTTCTTATAATCCTAATTCCCTTCCAATTCATTACCTATAGATTAGATATCAATTTTCTAAAATGATACGTATTCATGCTAGACGACTCTATTGGCTATTATCGAGAACCGTGGTTCCTCTTGCTTTATTTTATTTCAATGGATTAGGAATCGCACGAAATAACCAGATACATACTAAATAAATTTTCATACTTAGGAGGTTCATTCATGGAACTTTATCGAAAACTCACAACGGTATTTATCCTTCTATTTGTCGCTTCCATCAGTGCTGGGATGGCATTAAAGGATGCTGTTCCATATTCAGCAATTGGCGGCTGGGGATTTGCGACACTCTTTTTACTATGCAGTGCATTTTGTGCTGGAAAAGCGCGTCAAAAGAAAGGCTGATGACCATTATTTCGCAAAAAACCTACAATTTGCAGATCATGCGGAAAAGAGATTCAAACATATGAAAAAGCATGGGTTCATATGCCGTTCCCTCCAAGCGGGATGACAAATATGAAAAAATATATTGAGCTTGATGGAGAAGTATATTGTGGTTCGTGTGTTGGAGTATTCACGAAACAAAATAATGAGGTGAAATAGGAGATATACCGAATTGTTCGAATCAAATCGAATTCGCTTACGAAAGTTTTCAAAAGACGATATTCCCATCTATCACCTTTGGCGAAACGATATAGAAGTTATGAATACCACTATCCTTAGTCTTGATGTCCATTCCGTTCAAGAAACAGAAGCGTTTTGCAAACAAATCATCCACTCTCCCACTTCTAAAAGTTATATCATTGAACAAAAAGATAGTCATCTTCCCATTGGCCTCACTTCTTTAATTAACATCGATCCACACAATCGAAATGCGGAATGTATTATTGATATCGGTAAAAAGAATTGCTGGGGACAAGGATACGGGAAAGAAGCCTTAACAGTGTTATTAAATTATGTTGCTTGTAACTTCACTACTTGCTTTTTGTTGTAAATGCTTGAATACTACAACCACTCTTATAATAGGCAATATATTATCTCCAATAATCTCATATTATTTTATCCATGTAACACGTGATGAATATTTTTGGGGATATTTTAAACCATTAACACCCATCTAATTATTCACAGTAGTTAGCTTCCTAAATTTGATTTCATAATTATGTGCAATCAAATTAGCCAATATATATTTGAATAAAGTTCAAGATTAACTTTACCCAAATATGTGTTAACATGCCTAAAAAAAAGCTTTGCGCCTTCGCGCAAAGCTTTTTTCTTCTTATATTATAGACCAGCTTGCTCTTTTAAAGTTGCTGCTTTGTCTGTACGTTCCCATGAAAGGTCTACATCAGTACGTCCGAAGTGGCCGTAAGCTGCTGTTTGTTTGTAAATCGGGCGACGTAAGTCTAACATTTTGATGATACCAGCTGGGCGAAGATCGAAGTTGTTACGAACTAGTTCTACTAGTACTTCTTCAGATACTTTACCAGTGCCGAATGTATCAACTGAAATTGATACTGGTTGTGCCACGCCGATTGCGTATGCAAGTTGTACTTCTGTTTTTTCAGCAAGACCAGCTGCTACGATGTTTTTCGCAACATAACGAGCTGCGTATGCTGCAGAACGGTCAACTTTTGTTGCATCTTTACCAGAGAATGCACCGCCGCCGTGACGAGCGTATCCGCCGTAAGTATCAACGATAATTTTACGTCCTGTTAAACCAGCATCCCCTTGTGGTCCACCGATTACGAAGCGGCCTGTTGGGTTAATGAAGAATTTCGTTTCCTCATCCATTAATTCTGCTGGTACTACAGCTTTGATTACGTGCTCTTTTAAGTCGCGATCGATTTGTTCCCATGTAGCTTCTGGATGATGCTGTGTAGAAATTACAATTGTATCGATGCGTACTGGTTTACCATTTTCATCATACTCAACTGTAACTTGCGTTTTACCGTCTGGACGTAAATATTCTAATGTTTCATCTTTACGAACTTCCGTTAAACGGCGAGCTAATTTGTGAGCAAGTGAGATTGGAAGTGGCATTAATTCTTTTGTTTCATTACATGCGAAACCAAACATTAAACCTTGGTCCCCTGCACCAATTGCCTCAATCTCAGCGTCAGTCATTTGACCTTCACGTGCTTCTAATGCTTGGTCAACACCCATAGCGATGTCAGCAGATTGCTCATCGATAGATGTTAAAACTGCACAAGTTTCTGCATCGAATCCATATTTTGCACGAGTGTAACCGATACCTTGAATTGTTTCACGAACGATTTTTGGAATATCTACATAAGTAGAAGTCGTAATTTCCCCCGCTACCAATACTAAACCAGTTGTTACTGTTGTTTCACAAGCTACACGTGCATTTGCGTCTTTTGCTAAGATCGCGTCTAAAATTGAATCAGAAATTTGGTCACAAATTTTATCTGGATGTCCTTCAGTTACAGACTCAGATGTGAACAGATGACGTTGTTTTGTCATGTGGTAAACCTCCCTACAGTAATCGTATATATTGTACGGAACTCATCCTTAATTTGCCACAAACTGCGACATTCATTTATTCTCCCACACAAGTATAAAGAAAAACCTTTCCTATATAGAGGAAAGGTTTGATTTGCTACTTGCATACTGCTTTTTGCCCTTCGCTCTTATCGTTCGAGACCGTTCGCCTCGCACAGGTTTTAGCACCTATTCACTTGTTTATTACCGTTACAAGTGAGGTTGCTGGGCTTCATCGGGCCTGTCCCTCCGCCAGCTCGGGATAAGAGAGTATCCGTCCCAACCTATACTAAAGAAATGATATTCATTTGTCAATTAATATTCACATATTCCTACAAGTTTTTCGCATTATTTGTCGGACAAAATATAAATAGGAAAATAATACATTCGCACAAACAAAAATAAATAAATAGTATACATTATTTATATGATTGTGTTATACTCTTGATGGGGATTACGAGAAATATTTCATTAAAATGAAAAGGATGGTATATAAATATGAGTACTGTGAATGTCCAAATTGGATTACACGAATTACTGAACGGAAGCAATGCACAGGTTCAATTAAGCGTTCCACAATTAGTGGAAAAAGTACTAATGAGAAATGAAGGAAAATTAACTTCTACTGGTGCCGTCTCTGCTTCTACAGGAAAATATACAGGACGTTCTCCTAAAGATAAATTCATTGTGAAAGAAGCGTCGGTTGCCGATAAGATTGCTTGGGGATCTGTAAATCAACCGATTTCTGAAGAACATTTTAATAAATTATATACAAAAGTATTAGAATACTTAAAGGAAAAAGAAGAATTATTCGTATTTAAAGGATTCGCTGGTGCTGATCGTAACTATCGTCTTCCATTACAAGTTGTTAACGAATATGCATGGCACAATTTATTTGTACATCAATTATTTATTCGTCCAACTGAAGAAGAATTAACAAATCATGAAGCTGAGTTCACAATTGTTTCTGCACCAAGCTTTAAAGCAGATCCAGAGATCGACGGTACAAACTCTGAAGCATTCATCATGGTTTCATTTGAAAAACGCATCGTATTAATCGGTGGTACGGAATACGCTGGAGAAATGAAAAAATCAATCTTCTCTATTATGAACTTCTTACTTCCAGAACAAGATATTTTATCTATGCACTGCTCTGCAAACGTAGGTGAAGAAGGCGATGTCGCTTTATTCTTCGGTTTATCTGGAACAGGTAAAACAACATTATCTGCTGACCCACACCGTAAATTAATTGGTGATGATGAGCACGGTTGGTCTGATAACGGTGTATTCAATATTGAAGGCGGTTGCTACGCAAAATGTATTAACCTTTCTCATGAAAAAGAGCCGCAAATTTTTGATGCCATTACATTCGGATCTGTACTTGAGAACGTTGTAATTGATGATCAAACACGCGTTGCAGATTACAATGATACTACATTAACAGAAAATACACGTGCTGCATACCCAATTGATGCGATTGATAATATCGTCGTACCAAGTGTTGCTGGACATCCAAATACAATTATTTTCTTAACTGCTGATGCATCTGGGGTATTACCTCCAATCAGTAAATTAAATAAAGAGCAAGCTATGTACCATTTCTTAAGCGGTTACACTAGCAAACTAGCTGGAACAGAGCGCGGCGTAACATCTCCACAAGCGACATTCTCAACTTGCTTCGGTTCTCCATTCTTACCACTTGATGCATCTCGCTATGCTGAAATGCTTGGTGAGAAGATCGAGAAACATGATGCAAAAGTATTCCTAGTAAACACTGGCTGGACTGGTGGCGAATACGGCGTTGGAAAACGTATGAACTTAGGTTACACTCGCGCAATGGTGCAAGCCGCATTAAACGGCGAGCTTGATAACGCTGAAACAGTGAAACATGACATCTTCGGTCTTGAAGTACCACTTCATGTACCAGGTGTACCTGATGAAGTATTAATGCCTGAACAAACATGGGCTGATAAATCTGCTTACAAAGCAAAAGCAATCGAACTTGCAGGTGAATTCACAGAAAACTTCAAGAAGTTCGAGAACGTTTCTGAAAACATGATCAAATTAGGCGGTCCAATCGCTTAATTTAACCTTTACTGTTTGAATACCCCTTTACTCATATGAATAAGTATGTTGTAGCCTAAAAAGTGCGCGTACTCACCGACAAAACCCATGCGGCTTAATAGGTTACACATACTTACAATAAAAAAGAAGCTTACGATAAAAACGTAAGCTTCTTTCTATATATATTTTGATTTTCCAACGTATAAATCGCGGCTTCGGAAATAAAAGTGGATTCCCCTCTCACTTGCTCTTTTTGTTTTCACACGGCATGGGGCAAAAAAAGGCACTGACCGCTTCTATCCATGGACGGACGCTCTCTTCCACCCCAAAAGAAAAGGTTTTATACCGTTTTTTCAATTTGTATTTATCTATTTCCTCGCATCTTTCATGCTATAGTATCCTAAATTAATAACGATTAAAAAATAACCACCCATAATCCCAACAGCAAATGCCCACATGACCATATGATGTTCAATCTCATACATAATAATCGCACCGAGTATCGCTGCTGCAAAGCGATTAATCATACCAAGTGTTGGTGCCTTACTCTTTTTTACAATACTATCTCCAAGCTTTTCAATACGTCTTCCTAAAATCCAAACACAATACATACTAACGAGTAAACCAATCCCCACACCTAAAAAGTGAGCAGAAAAAGGTGTCATCGCCCAGCCTAATAGCATCGCGCCTAGCAAATAATACATTTGGATTTTAAATGACCTTAGTGACATACTAATCATGCAATTCTCCTTTATCATTATCATCTTATTTACATATCATCAGACTTCATCTGTTACATTCAAAGAAAAACAACATAATCACTACGCTTATGTTGTTAAAATATTTTTCGGAAATAACATTATACAAGATTTCTAGTTTGAAAGCAGGATCATTTTGTGACGTTTTTGCAAACATTTTTTCATAGATTTATAAAAAAGTGATATCAATCTATAAGATTATGGATATGATGTATATATATCCGCTTTAATTTTCCAACATATAAAATCGCTGCCACGAAGCACCAAAATTCACCTGCACTCTTTTCCTCTCTCTGTTCTAACTTGACATGGGGTAGGAAAGGACTCTGACCGCTGCTACGCATAGCCGGGTCCTCTCTCCCACCTAAAAAGAAAGGTTTTACGTCAGTTTTTCAATTTACATGCATGTAGTAAGTACACAAAAAAGGGGGCGTATAATGATTTATTTTTTAATGGCTCTCATTCACCTCATTATCCCTGCACTTATAGGACTCTCATTATATTGGTACACAAAAAAACATAGTATCTTCTATGCTGTCCTCGGTGTTCTTCTCTCCGGAATTATTCTCATTGCACTGTTCCGCACACCTTTTCTTAACTTAATCCCACTTATTACTGCCATTTTGTTCCTCATATTTCTACCCAAAATAAAAAAATAGGAAAGCAGATCATGACTGATCTGTTTTCCTATTTTGATATATGTTCTGACACGACAGGCTGCGTCCTAAGTTTTTCGGATTTCACAAACCATAAACCGAAAAAAATAACACACCCACCAATTATTTGTTGTAATGAAATCTGTTCTTTCGCCCATACCGCTGCAAATACAACCGCAACAAGCGGTGTAATATACATATATACCATCGTATGAGAAGCTCCAATTTTTTGAACACCAATATACCACATAACTAAACCGAATACCGTTACAAAGAAAATAGAATATAATAGTGCAAACCATGTCATTCCTTGTTCAATTTGAAACGGCATCGAAAAAATATGCCATCCGCTTAGTATAACAAGAGGAATCGCTCCAACAACTGCTGACCATGCAGTCACACGAAGCGCTGAATATTTTTTAATAAGTGGTCCTGCTAACACTGGATATAGCCCCCAGCACATTGATGTAATCAGTCCAATTCCATTTCCGTAAAAAGACCCAACAAGCGAATGTCCAGCTAATAAAACGAGAGCGGCTCCCCCACAGGCTATGGTAGAACCAACTAATTTTCGCGAAGAAAATTTCTCTTGCTTAAGCAAAATGGCAAACATCGTTGTAAAAATAGGTGAAATAGAAATGAGTAAAGAAGCGTTCGTAGCGGATGTATATTTAATAGTTTCCATAAATAACGTTTGATACAATACGATACCGACAATACTCACAACAATGAGCCTTAGTATGTCCCTTCTCTCCATATACAATGACTTTTCAATATAAAATGTAAGTAGTAATAATAACGGTGCTGCTGCAATCATACGGAGCGCAGTAAACTCAACTGCTGAAAACTCCTCAAGTCCGTATTTCCCGATCGTATAATTTATCCCCCAAATGATAACAACATTTAAAAGTAATAATTCAATCCCCCATCTTCTCATGCGTAATCCCCTCCGCACAGATGATTATACAGAAAATTTAATTAAATGTACATTTTATAAACTAAAGAATTTCATAAGAAAAAGGAGCGTACAGTTTGCTCCTTTTTTCATAAGTTATACTCGAATATGAAGTTTCATATTCGGATTATAAAACTGATTCGGACTCTTCAATTGAAAATGTCCACCTGATTCATGTAAATCAACAGTCAATTTATCATCCATAAAAACAAGCTTTGTGCGATCCGCAATAAACTGTAGTTTATTTGAATCAATATCTACATCACGTTCATCTTTCTCTGATACAGCCACCAAATCAATAATTCCACTCATCACACAGCCGCATCCTTCATTATCATAAAATAATTTTATAAACTTCGCTTCACTTGGAATCGTATCCATAATCTTTTTATATGCTGCATCCGTTACAGTAACGTACATATATTGTCCCTCCTACCTCAGTACATAATTCTTATATTGTACCATTCTTTTTATAAATTCTATCCATTTATTGTATACAGAAAATTAAGACTAATATAAAATGTATGTGATAAAGGAGGATGAATTATGCCAGCTTTACAAGAAATCAAAGATAAAGACCTTTCTATTTATACATGCCATGTTCCAATGGATCATCATCAAACATATGGAACAAGCATTGCGATTGCAAAAGCTCTAGAGGCCGATATAGTAGATGGTTTTGCTTATGATGGTAAAGATATACCATGTGGACTCATTTGCAAAATTCCTGAAACAACAACAAGAAAACTCGAAAAACAACTAAAAGAACTCTTTCACATTCCGTATATAGACTTTGAAGGCAAACGACATGAATTTATCACAAAAATTGCAATTATCGCTGGATGCGGTGATAAAATAGATCTTCTTAAAGAAGCAGAAGAAAAGGGCGCTGAGGCGTATATTACAGGTGAAATTCATTGCCATATTGATAACGAATACGGCAAACATAAGTATTCACTAATTATGGACTATGTGAAAGAAACGAATATGTCGCTTATCGGTGTGTCACATTCTGCTTCTGAATACTTAGTGAAGGAAACATTGATGCGTAATTGGTTTATAGAAAACTTTGATGTGGATGTTGTTTTACTTCCGCAAAAGAAATGGTGGTATTAAATGCGCATTCGAAAAATTTTTTTCATATTTCTCATTCTTACCTGTTTTTTATTAGGTGCATGTAAAAATAACCCTGAAGACGAATTAAGAAAAACAGTGTGGGATCAATTATCTGAACATACGAAAGAAGAACTAAGTGATGGCTGGAAGCATGCTACAATTACAACTGAAACATTGCAAGCCGGAATATCTTCGGTCAAAGATTCCTCTTATATAGGAAAAGAGGTTTTTCGTATTTCGTTCCCATCTGATCGTTCTTACAAACTTGGAAATGTAGATGCATTTGTTGATATGAAAACAAAGAAAGTAATTGGATTTGGTCTACGAGATTAAAAAAGATTGGCTAATACTGCGGATCCTTTAATTATCAGGAATAGATAATTAATCTAATAAGGTATATGTAACGATCATTTTAAATAAAAAGAGAGGATTTACTTCCCTCTCTTTCTCATTCATCAGTGAATTGGTAACACAATCTCAACTGTAGTCCCTACTCCAACTTCACTCTCAAATTGTATCTTTCCTTGATGTTCTTCAATTATCTTATAGGTAACCATTAATCCTAAACCAGTTCCATCATCTTTCGTTGTATAAAAAGCTTCGCTTAGTTTAGGCATTTTGTCTTTCGGTATGCCACATCCCTCATCCTTGATTCGAATTATCATTGCATCTTTTAATGTAACTTCAATGATAATTATTCCACCATCTTGCATAGATTCAATCGCATTTTTTATTAAATTTAAAAACACTTGTTTTAAACGTTTTTCATTACATGTTATACTTGGTAACTCACCTTTATAAATGGTATGTATTTTAATTCCTCGTTCCGAAGCAGACTGTCCCATAATTCTTACCACGTATGAAAGAATGTCTTTTATATTATGATTCCCGCATTCCATTGGCTTAGAATTTCCAAGCTCCACCAGTTCGGTGGCAATTGTATCGATTCTTTCGATTTCTTGCTCCATAATATCACAATAGGCTTTATCCTCAGGATACTTTTCTTTTTGTCCTCTAACAAAACCGTTCAACAGCATCAATGGATTACGCATTTTAAAACCGATAACTGTTGCCACCCTTCCAATTACAGCCATCTTCTCCGATTGTTGCAATTCCTTATGTGTCATTTCAATTGTGTGTATATAAGATTGGAATCTCAATAAAATAATCCATCCTATAATGGAAAACAAGCTACAAAGAACAATAGGAATGAGAACAATAAAAGAATTCACAATGAATCCCATTAAAACATACTTTACTATTGTCCCTCCCGTTACTAACCAAAAATAGCGTTTATTTACAAATAATGGTGCGAAAAGAAAGAAAAACCCTTCCACTATATTCCCTGCATCAAACTCTAAATCTGTTCCATAGTAAATGATAAAATTATGAATGAAATCTAATATATTATATCCTATGAAAATAATATATTTCACAGCATATGGGTTCTGTCGCTTCGCCACATATATTCCCACAAACACCAATATAACCATGAGAATATACAACCATATCCCTAAACCCCTTTCTAGAATTGGCCCCCCATCTCCTCCCCCTTCTAGCTTAGGCATAATATAATAATATGCAACATCATAAATAAAAAAAGTTGTAAAGAACAAACTTAAAAACAGCTTTAACGTTCGAATCTCTTCCCTTGTTAATTTATAAACACTGTCCATGTAGTAACTCCTCTATTCACAATACACATACTTCACGAATCTTGCCTTCTATATAAATCCATTTTGATTTTTTAACATAAATTATGTTTTCTGTCGATTTTTCAATTTGTATTTATATAAAGTGAAACTTCCATCACCCGTCGAGCTTTTGCGGGATAACTCCTTTTTGATTTTTCACATATAAGCTGCTATGAAAAACAAAAGGTGACCTGCATTCGTTTTCTCTCTTTGTTTTCACTTGGCACGGGGCTGGAAAAGGATCTGACCGCTTCTATCCATGGCCGGATGCTCTCTCCCACCTAAAAAGAAAGGTTTTATGTCGGTTTTTCAATTTTCTTATATAGGTAAAATAATGTCTACTTTCGTTCCTACGTTTCTTTTACTCGTAATGTGTATTTTCCCATCATGTTCTTCAATAATCTTGCAAGCAACAGTAAGCCCTAAACCGATGCCATTTTTCTTTGTCGTATAAAAAGCTTCTGTTATACGCTGCAAATTCTCTTCCTGCACACCGCACCCATTATCTACAATACTTACTATTGCACCATCTTCATTTCTTTTGTTTATATGTATTTGAAGTGTTCCGCCATGTTCCATCGCTTCAATTGCGTTCTTTATTATGTATAGAAATACCCCTTTTAATTTACGATGATCACAATCTATTTTTATTTGATCAGGTGCAACATCATAAATGAGATACAGCTGTTTCCTATTGATTTCTGCACTCATTTCTTTCAACGCATTTGATACAATTTCTTCTATTAAATAACTACTGTAGGTAGAGGGTTTATAAGTTGCCATTACCATAAGCTCACTTATCATATTGTTTATATGCTCAATTTCATCAATCATATGTTCATACACTTTATCATCTACATATTTCTCTTTCTGCAATTGTGTAAATCCCCTTAATGATGAAAGTGGATTTTTAATTTCATGTCCAACAGATGCTGCCATTTTTCCAATAACTACGAGCTTTTCAGACTCTCTTTTTTCTATCATCACATTATTTACAGTAGAAAGATACTGTAGAAATCGATTCAATAGGAGATACGTTACAAATAATAAAAGACTATACATAACTAACCGCATAAATGCCTCTTTTTCCCCCAGGGCCAAAAATGCACTATACTTTCCCATAACAATCAAAAATAGCCACAGTAAATACCTTTTACTCATAAAAATAGGCACAAATAAAATAAACACAAATTCAAGTATATTCCTATCATCAAATGCTACCTTATTGTGAATTGCATACCAATACAAATTAAAGCCTTCCGAAAACATATAAGCTATTAAACATATGTACTTAACACGATATGCCTGTTCTCTTTTTATCAGATACATACTGCCTGCGATTAAGCAAGCTCCATACAAAAACTTTGGAACTTGAACATCTAATCTTATAAGTGATACAGAATCTCCTAGCATAATAGAATAAACTATTTCATATATAACCCATACAATATTCAATACCCATAAAAAGAGGCGGGCATTTTTCTTTTCTTCTTGAAATGAGATAAAGTTTCTTTTCACTTTCACACTTCCTCAAAAGCTATATACTTTCTCTATATGATTACTAACACACATTATTATAATAAACGACAATAGTGTTTGACCAAAATAATATCAAATAATGTAGAAAAAGTTTACCCCGACTTATCAATTTGATAAGTCACATAATTTTCAATAATATGTACTAAAAAACGATATTATGTGTTATATACTGAACTTGTCAGGTTAACTGTAAAGAGAACTCCCCGTTCTTTGTGTTTGAACTATTTTGTCTGGCTACCCCGTTATTAAATATAAGTCAAAAAGAACTTGTAGCGTATCTACAAGTTCTTTTTTGATTTCAATCAATCTATTGCATCACACTTTGAAGTTATGTCAAAGTGTGATGCAAATCAAATTATTGATTCACCGCTTTTGCTACAAGCGCAGCATATGCTTCTGCACCTGTTTTCGTTAAATGCACACCATCTGGCTCAAAGTATGCCTTATTATCAGCACTTGCTGAATACCAATCGACTAGTGTTATATTTTTGTAAGCCGATGCTACTTCTTTTAACTTCTCATTCACTAATGATTCCCACGGACGTGGTACCCTCGTATTGATTAATATAATTTTACGTTCATTCCCAATCACTTTTATTAATGATACGAGTTGATCCTTTGTAAAGGCACCATTTGTACCTAATCCAATAATGACATGATTCCCTAAATTCCCCTCATTCTTTAGCTGTTCCACCGCAGGAATTGCTTTAGATAGTTGTCGACCAATTTTTGCATCAATCCTAATATTAGGAAATGAATTTTTCAAATACGGGGCGACGTCAATCATAATGGAATCACCTACAGCTGTAACGGTTTGAGGATCTTTAGGCTTCGCAGCAGCTTCTTGTTGTTCTTTTTTTTGAGGTGGCTCATCAGCTGGTTTTTCCCTAACTGCCACTGGATGTTTCGGTTTTTCTTTTTGTTCCGTTTGTACTGCTTCCACCTTATCTTTTTGAGGATTATCCTTCGCTTTACTAGCTGTTGATAATCCAAAAACAGCGGTCGTAGAAACGAATAGTGCGCATACTAAGGCTAGCTTACCACTTAATGCTAAGTTTTTTATTCCCCAATTCCTAGAGCGAATATTCTTCAATGCCCCTTGTCGGATTGGATTTTCAATAAACTTCCATGAAATTTGTGCAGCTACTATAATAAGTAAAAATTGAAGAATTGCTCTTGTAAGCGAAAACTCTCCAGCATTTACCTTCGGAGTCGTTAACGTGATAATCGGATAATGCCAAAGATATATCCCATACGATCGTACTCCCATCCAACGCAGTGGTCTAAACCTTAAAAATTGAGCAATTCGGCTAGCTGGGTGAGCAAGGTTCGCCACTAATAAGGCAGTAGCAATTGATAAAATGACCATTCCTCCGCGATATAGAAACGGATCATATTGATTCGTCTTCCAAAACATAACGAGGATAATAATAAGAGCAATTCCTCCAACTACGTCAAGAATAAGACGTGCTTGTGGAATAATTTTATTTGCAAGCCTACTGCTCGGCCAAATTAAGGCAAGTGCCGCTCCAATCAATAAGGAAAAAGCTCTCGTATCAGTGCCGTAATAAATTCTGCTTGGGTCAATTCCTGGTTCATACAGAATTGCCATTGCTAGTGCAGAAGCAGCTGCCCCTAAAACAATGAATAAAATGATATGTGATTTCTTTTTTATGTAACGAAACGCCAAGCTAATAATAAATGGCCAAATTACATAGAACTGTTCTTCAACAGCTAACGACCAAAAATGATTCAGTGGAGAAAGTTGGCTAAAACTATCAAAGTACGATAATTTATGATAAATATACCACCAGTTACTGAAATATAATAAAGCTGCTAGCGAATCCCCACGCATTTTTCCTAGCAAAGAACTATGAAAAATTGTAATCCATGCTAAAACAATTACAAGCATGACAAGCATTCCAGGAAGTAATCTCCTTGCCCTACTGAGCCAGAATTTCTTCAAGTCAATCCTCTTATTTCTTTTCCATTCTATAGCTAGAATATCTGTAATTAAATAACCCGAAAGTACAAAAAATACAGTAACACCTAGGAATCCTCCAGGCATCCAATTAAAATTAATATGATATAAAATGACGCCTAGTATAGCTAGACCCCTTAGACTGTCCAATCCAACCATATAGCGACTACTTTTCTTTAATGGTTCGGGCATCCGCCAGTCACCCCCGTATTTCTCTAAAATTACGTGAATATTTACAATATAAAACTCTATCAATATGTATTATCTCTAAAAAATATGAACCGAATCAAAATATTACAAAACCTATTAACAAACACACTCGATTTTTATGATTGCATGCACAGTAACTAAAATTTTACCATGTTATGTATTAACATGAAATAGTCTCATTTATGAACTTTCATGTAAAAAAGGAGGTTATCCTAAAAATTCTCTTTCTAGGATAACCTCCTTTCTTATTAACCGACACTCTGAACTCTACCAATTTTCCCATCTTGTAATCGTACTTTAATACCGTATGTATGCGTCTCCGTGTTTGTTAAAATATCTTTTACAACACCGCTAACACGTTTACTACGATCACTATCCAATACAATCTCTACATGAGAACCAACTGAGATTTGTGATCTTGTTGGTTTGTCTCCACTTGTTTGTACCGACTGTGCTTGTTCTCTTTAATGAAAAAACAGAAAGTTCCGGCTTACTTAAAAACCGTACCGGCATTCTAGTAGTACCAATACCACGATTCACATACAACTGTAATGGCTTACTCTTTCCTTCCAATGAATAAAGCCCTTCTACATATTTATTTGCTAGTGAAGTAGTAATCATAGAACCTATGAACGGAAGCTGTAATATCATAAATCCTGCTACAACTATCAGTAACAAAACGAGAAAGTCAATCACTCTATTTCTGCACTGATTTCTCTAATATACGATGTTCCAAAAGCCATTCTTCAAACTTAGCACTTCCAAATTCCCAGCTTAAGTCATTGGCATGTACAGAAAAAACGCGATACCCGGAATAGTCATCCATAAATTCATCTTCCTGTACCTGTACTAGCGGAATCCCATAAAAAGCAAAGTTAAAAAATACATCCCACACATCTTCATGTTTTCTTTTATAAGCAATCGATTCCACATCAAATTCATCTCCAAAATAATCAAGATGTAAATGCATGCTATCATCATATTCATATTTCATTTTATCACCCCTTATATTTGTACTTCTTTATCATCCAAAAAATTCCTTCTATATCCACTCACATCTAGGCACTTACCTACATACTATGGCAGTAGATTCATTTCTAGGAGGTGTCACATTTTGAAAAAATTTATAGCTGTTTTTTGTATACTTGTACTTACTGTTTTTACGTTTGTGGCTTGTAGTAAAAAAGACGATGCGAAGCAACAAGTGCAAAAAATTCGCATTGGTGAAGTTACACATTCCCTCTTCTACGCACCGTTATATGTTGGGATTGAAAAAGGATTCTTTAAAGACGAAGGATTAGATATCGACCTACAAACGACAGCTGGTGGCGATAAAACCATGACTGCGCTGTTATCTGGTGGAATTGACATTGCACTTGTCGGCTCTGAAACATCCATTTATGTTCACCAGCAAGGAGCAAAAGACCCGGTCATTAACTTTGCTCAGCTCACGCAAACTGATGGTACATTTTTAGTTTCTCGCAAAAAATTAGACTCTTTTAATTGGAACGATGTGAAGGGCGTTACTTTCCTTGGTCAACGTAAAGGTGGTATGCCGCAAATGGTTGGGGAATACGTTTTGAAGAAAAATGGCATTGATCCACACAAAGATACAAATTTAATTCAAAATGTTGAGTTTGCTAATATCGCTAATGCCTTCGCGTCTGGTACAGGCGAATTTGTCCAGTTATTTGAACCAACAGCGAGTATTTTTGAAAAAGAAGGAAAGGGCTATATCGTTGCTTCTTTTGGTACTGAATCTGGAACTGTTCCATACACAACATTTATGGCAAAAGAAAGCTTTTTAAAGAAAGACAAAGCAGCAGCGGAGAAATTCACACGTGCATTATATAAAGCACAACAATGGGTTGATACGCATAGTCCAGAAGAAATTGCCGAGGCTGTTACACCACTTTTTAAAGATACTTCAAAAGATATTACAGTAAAAGTAATCGAGCGCTACAAAAAGCAACATTCGTATGCGACGAATCCATTATTAGACGCGGAAGAATGGAAACAACTACAAAAAATTATGAAAGAAGCTGGAGAATTACAAAAAGAAGTTCCGCATGAGGCGCTCGTCGATACAAAAATTGCCGAAAGCATTATTAAGAAATAGAGGCGAATACGATGAGTTTCTTACAAATATCTAATGTTTCCCACTGCTTTTTTGCAAAAGAAAATGCCCGGCTCGTCCTCGAAGATATTAACTTACACGTAGAAGAAGGGGAATTTATTTCCTTTCTTGGCCCAAGCGGCTGTGGAAAAACAACGCTTCTTTCTATTATTGCAGGACTATTAAAACCAATTGAAGGTATTGTCTTTGTAGAAGATGAGCCAGTGACAAAATCAACTTCTTCAATGGGATATATGCTCCAACAAGATTACTTGTTTCCCTGGAAAACAATTGAAGAAAATATAATGCTTGGGCTGCACATTACAAAAACATATGGAGAGGAAACGAAAGAACATACCTTACAACTTTTAAAGCAAGTCGGCTTGCAAGGCGTAGAAAAGCAATCCCCTCGGGAACTATCCGGTGGTATGCGCCAACGGGCAGCACTCGTTCGTACACTTGCAACAAATCCAAAAATCCTGTTGCTTGATGAACCATTTTCAGCTCTTGATTATCAAACGAAATTAAAATTAGAGGAGCTCGTATTTTCTTTATTACACAAGTATAAGAAAACATCTCTTCTCGTCACACATGACATTGAAGAAGCAATCGCAATGAGTGATCGTATTTACTTGCTTCAAGCAAACCCTGGGAAAATCGCAAAAATATTTTCAGTACCAAAAAGCATTCGCTCCCTACCACCGTTACAAGCAAGGTACCACCCTGATTTTCCAGCCCTCTTTCAAGACATATGGAAGGAGCTGGAGCGCCTTGGATAATATAAAACAATTACACAAACAGTTTCGAAAAAAAGAGCGTCAGCGTACTTGGACAGCTGCCTCTTTACAATTTTTACTTCTCATTCTCTTCTTTACATTATGGGAAATCTCCAGTAAACAGGAGTGGATCGATCCTTTACTCTTTAGCTCACCTTCAAGTATTTGGGAGTTATTTGTAAGTAAATGGGGAGACGGATCACTTTGGATTCACATGTGGACGACACTGCTTGAGACAGGTATTGGTTTTATTCTCGGTACAGTTCTCGGAACAATTATCGCAACCGTTCTTTGGTGGATACCGCTTATAGCTCGCGTATTAGACCCATACCTTGTTGTGTTAAATGCAATGCCAAAAGTAGCACTTGGCCCGATTATTATCGTTATTTTCGGCCCAAACATCTCCTCTTCGGTCGCAATGGGAGTTATCATTTCCATCATTATCACCATTCTTGTTATTTACAGTGCATTTCAAGAAGTTGATTCTAATTATATAAAAGTAATGGATACATTCGGCGCAAATAAATGGCAATGCTATAAACAAGTTATTTTACCGTCTTCCTTTCCAGCTATCATTTCAACTTTAAAAGTAAACGTTGGATTATCATGGGTTGGTGTTATTTTCGGTGAACTTCTTGTTTCCAAACAAGGACTCGGTTATTTAATTAGCTACGGATTCCAAGTATTTAACTTTACGCTTGTACTGCTGAGTGTATTACTGACATGTGCACTTGCTACTCTTATGTATGTGTTTGTTGAAGGATTCGAGAAACTATTAATAGGTAAGAAAAAAAGAAGCTGACTCCAAACAAAATACTTGGGTCAGTTCTTTCTTTTTTATACCATTATTTTTAAGAAATTATAGCTTTTTTATTAATGTATATAAACAGCTAAAAGAGTGATAAAGGATTAAAATTATTTTACTTTTGAGAAGTATATTCTCTCACAAATATATATAAATGAAATATTATAACATAAAACAACAATAATTTTTATGCAATATTGCATAAAAAAAAGAATTGCAAGCCATGTATTCTCTTAATATAATAAATGTAAAATATAGCTAAATTTTCCGAAAATACAGACAGGAGTTTTGTGAAGGTAAATTGAATAGAAAAAACATTTATTTAATAGGTGGATTGTTAAGTGTATTTATTTTTAAATACATAGATTTAAATTCTAAAAATTGATTTTTTGAATTAGTTTTTAATAGTATAGAATAATATTTACTCCCGTACATTTAGTTAAGTAAGTAGTACCTTTAACAAATATTGCAAATCAGATTAAGCGATAAGGATTATAAGAAAATATGAAATTATAACACAATCATTATTTATACCTATAATTTTCTGAATAATCAAACCAATATTCTTTTACAGCAAATACAATTAGCATGTAAGGTTTTTCCTGAAAATTTGATGAATGGTGGGAATGAAATGAAACGCAGGATGTTAACAAAATGGTTTGGAATTATAAGTTTAATCATTATGTTGCTAGGGGTTTCTATTCCACAAGCAGCAGCCGAGATAATACATCAAGAAAAGTTTCAAATGAACTGGAATTATATTAAATTCAAAGATACTAAAGTAAAGATAAAGGCAGACTTACTAAGAACGTCATCAAAAGATGTTGCATATTGTTTATCACCTGATCTGAATTCACCTAATGGAGATGATCTTTCTGAAATTGGAAAAGAGAATGATTTTGTATATCGTGTCTTACTTTATGGATACCCTCAAAAAACGCCGGCTGAATTAGGAGTTTCTACAAAAGAGGAAGCCTACTATGCAACTCAACTAGCTATCTGGATTGCATCTGAAAAAATTGAAATTGCCGATTCAAAGCCAGAAAACCAACAGGTATATAACCTTGTAAAACATTTGTTAGAAGAAGCTTCTAAAGGTACTGAAGTTCAGGAAACATATTTGAACGTAATACCTACTGGAAAACAAACTGTAGAGCAAAATGGGGAATTTTTTGAAACAAATTTATATAGAGTTCAATCAAATGCAGTATCTGGAGTATACTCAGTTCAAATGGAGGGCGCACCAGAAGGAGTTAAAATTATAAATGAACAAGGTGAAAAAAAGAATGAATTCTCTATAGAGGAAAAATTTAAAGTTATGATTCCCAAAAACGCAACAAGTGGAAATTTCAAGATAAGAGTAAATGCAAAATTGCAGAGCTTACAAGCAGTTACCTTTGATGGCCAACAAAGAATTCAAAATACAACTGCTCTATTACCAAGAATGAGTGAAAAAAGCAGTACAGATATAGTAGTAAGATGGGAATTTTTAGGGTCGTTAAAAATTATGAAGGTAGGAGAAAATAGAGAAGCTTTAAAAGGGGCAGTGTTTGAGGTTGTAAGTGAAAATGGCGATTTTAGACAAGAAATCACTACAACTGAGAATGGGATTGCTACATTAAATAAACTTCCTATTGGTACGTATGTTGTAAAAGAAATTCAGGCTCCAGAGGGTTATGTACTTGATCCTACAATAAAAAAAATGGAAGTAAAAACTGGCGAGATAGCAGAAATAGAAATAAAGAATCAAAAAATAACAAGTGGCCTGGAAATTAAAAAAGTGCATGCTACATATGGAAGTGCTAAACAATCTTATGATATACAAAGTAAAGAGCACACAATAGAAAATGATCCTGCAAGTAAGGAAAAGCATCACCTGCCATCAACAGGAACGAAGTTTCCAACTGACCCGTTTGTAGGACTAGGATTTGTTATTTTAGGAATCTATATATTAAAAATAAGAAAAAATCATAGTTAAAAACTATAAACAATAAGGGGTTTGTTACCAATGCTTAAAGTTAAATATGCTAAGAAATGTTTTGTGAAAAATGTAGATTATAATAATTCCCATAAATGAAAACGCTTTCAATACATACAATTATGAAAAAGCTATATAATATACCTAAACGTTTTTTTGCATACAAGAAATAGTCTAAAATCTTACTTGAATAATAATAAGACAAAAGACAAAGGGTTCTGGTGCAAATATATGAAGAAGAACACAGATAATAGTAACGTGCTTTTAACTTTAAGAATAGCCTAAATGCTTAAGTTGATGGATGTGGGGTGCTGCCCCATCGCTATCAAGCTAAGGTTGTAATTCATCAGAGACAAAAACGCCATCCTTTCCTATAATTCTAGAGAAAGAATGGCGTTTTTTCATTTTAAGAGTGTATTTCTTTTTCCTAGCTTACTAGCGATGTTACGCTACCTCTAATTAGAAAAATATTTTAGAACTCCTTCAAACACAGATTGTGCCAGCACCTTTTGATATTTGTCAGAAGTCAATTTTACTCTTTCATTAGGATTTGATAAAAACCCTGTTTCTACCAATATAGGTGGTGCACTATTATCCGCCTTTAACACACGAAGTTCTGGTCGATCTTTTACAAATCTATTTTTAGCACCTGTATTTTTAATTAAAGCATTCTGTACAGCATTTGCTAAAGTAAGTGCTTCTTTACTTTTTGGGTGTTCAGAATTATATAACGTTTCAATTCCTTCTGCTGCAGTCGCATCGGCTGAATTTACATGCACACTAACAAAAATATCTGCTTTGTTTTCATTTGAAATATGAACACGATCTCCTAATGGAATAAAGATATCTGTTGCTCGTGTCATCACAACATTTGAACCACTCTGAGCTAATAAACTCTTTAACTTCAAACCTACTTGCAGGGCAATCGTTTTTTCGTATATATTTTCATATAATGTCCCTGAATCATATCCACCATGTCCTGGATCAACTATAATTGTTTTACCGAATATGATTGGATTTTCAATCCAAACACCATTTGTATCAAAATAGTATACTTTACCATTCTCTTCTAACCATCCGATTTTCATTGCCCCATTGCCTTGCAGGTAGTACCAAGTTGTTCCTTCCTGTAGCCAACCTGTTTGCATTGCCCCATTGCCTTGCAGGTAATACCAAGTTGTTCCTTCCTGTAGCCAACCTGTTTGCATCGCTCCGTTTCCTTGCAGGTAGTACCAAGTTGTTCCTTCCTGTAGCCAACCTGTTTGCATCGCTCCGTTGCTTTGCAGATAGTACCAAGTTGTTCCTTCCTGCAACCAGCCCGTTTTCATCTCACCAGTATTTTGGAAGTAGTACCAAGTTGTTCCTTCTTGTAGCCAGCCCGTTTTCGCTGCTCCATCGCTTTCTAAATAATATTTTTTATCCCCAAGCTGTAGCCAGCCTGTCTTCATTACTCCATTACTGTCGAAGTAATATTTTTTATCCCCAAGCTGCAGCCAACCTGTTTTCATTGCTCCATTGCTTTCGAAGTAATATTTTTTATCCCCAAGCTGCAGCCAACCTGTTTTCGCTGCTCCGCTGCTTTCTAAATAATATTTTTTATCCCCAAGCTGTAGCCAGCCTGTCTTCATTACTCCATTACTTTCGAAGTAATATTTTTTATCTTCAAGCTGCAACCAGCCTATTTTCATTGCTCCATTGCTTTCTAAATAGTACCAAGTTGTTCCTTCCTGTAACCAACCCGTTTTCATTGCTCCGCTACTTTGCAGGTAATACCAGGCTGTTCCTTCCTGTAACCAGCCCGTTTTCATTGCTCCACTACTTTGCAGGTAATACCAGGTTGTTCCTTCCTGTAACCAGCCCGTTTTCATTGCTCCACTACTTTGCAGGTAATACCAGGTTGTCCCTTCCTGCAACCAGCCCGTTTTCATTGCTCCATTGCTTTGCAAGTAATACCAGGTTGTCCCTTCCTGTAACCAGCCCGTTTTCATTGCTCCATCTTGTTGCAAATAGTACCAAGTAGTCCCTTCTTGCAGCCAACCCGTTTTCTGTTTTCCATCTGGCTGAATATAATACCACTTATTATCTCTATTCACCCAACCTCCTTGTGTTTTAGGTGCTGCCTGTACTGTTTTAACAGTAGTTTGATTCGTTTCTATTTCACTAGTACCTAGTGGTTGCTCACTTTTTACCCCTGCTGTCCCAGGCTGCTTGGTTATATCTTGCTGTATTGTCTTTTGTTCTTGCTGTTTTTGCTCAGGTAATAGCTGATCTTGCTGTTTAGATTGTTCTTGTTTCTCAGTACTAATTTCTTGTTCTTGCTTCTTTTGCTCAGGTAGTAATTGATTGCCCTGTTTAGATTGTTCTTGTTTCTCAGTACTAATTTCTTGTTCTTGCTTCTTTTGCTCGGGTAGTAATTGATTGCCCTGTTTAGATTGTTCTTGTTTCTCAGTACTAATTTTTTGTTCCAAAGGTAGCTGTTCATTCTCTGTTTCAGCCAAAGCTTGCATTGGGCTAAGCACATAGCCTAATGTTAAAACAGCTACTACAGTTTTCTTCAACATGTGTAGTTCACCTTTCCTTATCCACTTGATTTAAAAATATAAAGATCTAATTCTAGCAAGATAATTAAAAACTCAACATTTGATTTCTATAAACATATGAAATCAAAAAAAGCAGCCCCAAAACTAAAAGGCCCTATGTAGCGCGATATGACTACATAGGGCCTTTTAGTTTGGAGATTGCCATAAGTCAAGTTCTCAAAATCCACTAGGATTAGGTGTTACCATACACTAATTTTCATAATTCAATTTAATTCTAATGTTATAATACCAACATTCTAAATGCAATTAAAAAGATAATTTTTCCTTTTTAAGTTTTTTGTTAACTGAATAATATTAAGACAATATATTATTCGGTTAATCCAGTGAGTTTTTGATTGCATGTAATAGTATTAGTTATAACTCTTTGTATTTTTAATGCATATATGTAAGGCATATACTTATACGCACAAACCTTCTTTTTATGTTAAGGTCCCTTAAATCATTTTTCTATTATAGAATTCGAATGAGTACACCATTTTAAGGGGGTCAGGAAAAAAATTAATTTACTTTTATTAAATAACTATTTTGTCTTCATTTTATATAAAGTCACTCTATGATACATATCGTGAATTTGTTTCTATCTTTTTTAACACTCCATATAAGTTTTTCCATGAATATATATTGGTAGCACTACATTACACATACTCCGCCGGAATATATACCGAAGGAACAAATATAATTTTAATAACAAAAAGAACCCGGCCCCTTTACTTCGTAAAACAGCCGAGTTCTTCTATATGTTTCATCGTACGCGCTAATACATCATCACGCATAATAAAGCTAAATTTCCTATCAGTTTTAATGTTATCCGGGATTTCTTTTAATAGAACAGACCCTTTTGTCTCTTCGTAGTGCGTATGTTCTTCTACTGCACTAATTGTTGCGAAATAAATGTTTTTAATGATTATTTTGTCTTTTCCAGATACTTTGTATTGTCCTAAGTAAGTTAAATCAGAAACAATACCACCGGTTTCTTCATGAACCTCTCGAACTGCTGCTTCTTCCGGTGTTTCCCCCAGCTCTACCTTGCCACCTGGAAATTCAAGACCGCGGCGCAAATGATGCGTTAATAACCATTGATCCCCGTACCGGCATACAACCCAAACATGCTTTGGCTCAGGAGAAAATGGATAACGTTCAAACGATAATTGTACAGTGTTGTGGTAATAATCTTTAAATTTGTACATGCCATTACTCCCCTATAGATGGTTACAAGTTTTTCCTACCACAAATTGTAGCACAATTCTCATTCATATGCATAATGTTATCCAACTACAATCCATTGATTATTCCCATTTGCGCGACTAATTCTTTCGTTTCATGATTCCCTAAATCATAAATCATCTCATAGGCTTTCTGCAGTTGTTCATCATACCGGTCATTATTCGAATCATGATGATACTCAACATACGGAACGTGCGAACGTACAAAAGAGCCAAGATCTTCATGATACGCTTGATCGAAGTATTCCCGAAGCTGGGTAATTTCCTCATCATTTGCCTGGATTTCAAAGCTATATGTATCTGCCGTTTTCACCTGCGAGATCTGACCATTTCCTACTGATATATAGTAAGTTTTCTTATTATCCATATAACGCCCTTCTTTCACCCTTTTTCTTTCTATTATTTTCAACAATTACAAAATTATGTAAAGTAAAGTTTCGTTTAATGGTAAAATTAAGAAAAGGAGAGGAACTGGATGTTAAAAATATTAATCATCGGCGTCATTATTGTCATTCTCGTATTGGTACTCTCTGTATTAACGATTAATAAGGGCTATTCATATAAACATTCGGTTGATAAACCAGAGGACAATCCTTATCTGGCAAATAAAAAGGAGGATCAATAATATGCTTCGTATACTCCGCCTCTTAACTGCTTTCATTGTCATTATCGTATCCTTGTACAGTCTATTTACACATAATGATTCATTTCTTACTCTTTCACAATTTTTCTTAGGAGCCTTAATATTTATAATCGCGATTGAACAAATACAAAAGAAAGACCCAAGCACAAGTTTGACCTGTATGGTGGCAGGAATTTTCGTGTGGGCTGTTCTCGCAGTAAAGTATATTATGTAACGACTATTTTCTTACGGAGGGATTAATATGCTAAAAATCGCTCGAATTACATTTGCACTCATTGCATTAGCTTTGTCTATCTATAGTTTTATCACAGATAACAGAGGCATTATGCTTTATATGTTCATTGCTTTAGGCTTAATGTCTTTCATTATGAGTATTGAGGAATTACGTGAACAAAAGAAAGTAAGTGGAACGATCTGTTTTCTAGTTGGAGCTGCCGTTTTATTCATCGCTATATCAGAATTTCTCCGCTAATATTAGCTTTTGAAGGAGGGACACAATGCTAACTGAATTACGTGTTTTTTTCGGACTACTGACACTCGTTCTTTTAGGGTATTACTATTTTACAAAAACTGATGTACTTCCTTACATGCAACTCTCACTCGCATGTATGTTCATTATCATGGGCATTTCTGAAATGAAAGCGAGTAGAAAAACATTAGGGGTTGCTTCTTTTTTGGTTTCTGGTTTTATCTTCTTTATTGTAATCTCAATACTTTTACACTAAAAAGATAAAAGCCACCTTCCCACTTAATGTAGAAAAGATAGCTCTTTTCATTACTCTTGTCCTTTATTTGATCAAAATCGTTCTATCCCATTTATTGAACAAACTGTTTTGGATATTCTTTTATATGCTTATCATCGTCACGCCAATCATAGGTTTCTTTCTTTGAAATATCTAACGTTTGATCTCCGATTCTAACTCTATCTTTATCTATCCATTCAATGTATGGATCTGTATCTGGATAGTTCCAATATATATTCTTGGTGGAAGCGGAACTAAGATTAACCAGCTCTCCTCTAACAGCATCTGCACTTAATGACCCGCCATTATGAAAATAAGTTTTTATAACATGTTTTCCATCTGGGGATTTCACAGTTCGAATCACTTCTCCTTTCGGAACGCCTTGCAAACTAAAAAATTTCCAATATCCGAAGCCAATGATTATTACTAGCGCAGCAAATAATACCAATGCTACTTTCCTCTTTGTCTTTTTGATTTGAATTTTTGCATCGTCCACTCAATCATCCCCTATAATATTGAATATAATCCTTTTAAAACCATATTACACCACACAATAACCAATTAATATCCCCCAAAAAAAGACTTATCCCGCTATTTTAGGACAGTAAAAGCACGATTCGTTCAACTCACCAGCTTAAGCCCCGCAATCGTCCCCATAATCCCAACAATGCAAAATATACGAAAAGCACTTTTCGGTTCGGTGAAGTCAATACTATTCTCCCTATAAAAAGAAACTCCTGTTTCAATAAGCAGGAATTTCTTTTTTCATTTATTCATTTACTAAAAACTACTTTTCCTAATGTTTAATTTCGTTGACAAGATTACCTTTTTAGCTACATTCCGTCCTGAAAATCTTTCCATTAATAAATCCACTGCCGTTTCTCCCATAAGCCCCGTATATACTTTCACTGTACTGAGCGCTGGAGAAAGATACTGAGAAATACTGATATCATTTACACCAATTATATTTACTCTTTCTGGAACAGGAATCTCACATTCATGTAATGCCCGCAAACATCCGATTGCCATCGCATCATTTCCAACAAAAAAAGCCGTCGGTAACTGATCCTGCTGCTCTTCTATCGCCTGCTTCATTAATAAATAACCATCGTTTACTGAAAACTGACCCGTGTATATATAATTCTCATAAAATAATTCTTTTTCCTTCATATATTTTATAAAGGCACGTTCCCTTGGATCTTCAATTTCGGAAGTCTGATCTTTAAATGTTTCCCGTCCTCCTATGTATCCAATCTTTTGATGTTCCTTTTCTATTAAATGATCGATCACCTTCATTGTTACCTTTTCAAAATCTACCACAACGGCATCAAAAATATCTTCATTTGAAGAATAATCTACAAATACAATGTTTTTTGTTATCGTTTCAAATAAACCTATTTCTCGGTCACTAAACTTCCCTATTGCAACCATGCCTTGAATGTTTTCCTTCATCAACTCTTCCATTTGGCTATGAAAAAGTTTTACAATTTTCAAACCTTGCTGTTCACATCTTTTTTCTATTCCTAAACGAATGGACATATAATATAAATCGTTAAGCTCTTCTTCTTCTGTATACCAATGAACCAAAGCAATTTTCGGTAATTCTTTTTTACGATTTGTACGCTTCTTATAAGAAAGCTCCTCTGCTGCCTCAAATATCCTCTTCTTCGTTTCATCACTGACAGAAAGTAATGGATCATTATTTAACACCCGAGAAACAGTAGCAATGGATACGCCTGCCTTCTCTGCTATATCTTTAATCGTTGCCATACCTGATTCACCTACTCTTCTCAATTATTCAATCCTAAACGTATATTTCGTTGAGGAGGAGAATAATTGATTTTTATTTAAAATGTAAGAAGGGAAATTCGGATGATGAATGGCATCAGGCAATCCTTGCGTTTCTAAACAAAGCCCTAAATACTTTTTGGATTGTACCCCACATATTTCAAAATCACTTGGTAATTGGTTTCCTGTATACAAAACTACCCCAACCTCATCTGTTTCCACAACTAATTTACGACCACTTTCTTCATCCCATAATATGATTTCCTGGTCGTAGTTGCTATTCAAAAGAAAAGGATGATCATATCCTTTTCCTACTAATTCATTTTGATAATAGCGAGAATATACTCCCTCTTTTATTTGTCTTCCTGCTCGGAGATCGAAGGGCGTACCTATTACATCCAATATTTCACCCGTTGGTAATAATTGCTCGTTTAATTCTAGAAACTGATCACTATTCATTTTTAAAGTATGCTGTAAGACATCCCGTTTTAAATTGCCACTTAAGTTAAAATACGTATGATTCGTTACGTTTAATATGGTCGTTTTATCTGACTGCGCTTCATAACGAATCAAAAATTCATTCGCGTTATTTAACGTATAGATCACTTTTACATGTACAGTTCCTGGATATCCTTCTTCTCCGTCAAGGCTAGTATAAGTAAATTCAATCCCGGTTTCCTTCTCATTTTTTATTATTTTAGCATTCCAAACAATATAACTAAATCCTTTAAAACCACCATGAAGATGATTTTCTTGCTCGTTTTTCACTAGCGTATATGTGTTACCATCCAACTCAAATTGAGCACCTTTGATTCTGCCAGCCACTCTTCCTACAACCGCTCCAAAGTACGTGGAATATCTCTCGTAGTTTTCCAATTCTTCAAAACCTAAAACGATATTTTCATAATTTCCTTTCCTATCAGGAGTAATGATTTTCGTAATTACACAACCGTAATTTAAACACGTAACTTCTATACCCTTGTCATTTTTTAATGTATAAGCGTACACATCTTCTCCATTTACTTTACCAAATACATTTTGAAAGACTTTCATATCCCTATCTTCGGCTCCTCTAAACTTTGTATAAAACGTTTAAATGCAGCTATTCCTTCATCGTTTCGTTTGAAAACCCCAGCATCTTCTAATGCCCTTAAAAATTTAGCGGCTAACTCTTTTTGAACAATATCGTGAATATCCCCTTCATTCGCTTCCTTTTTATACCGCTCTCTCAGTTGTTCTGCCCATCGTTTGTGATATTCCGCTACACTATTGTCTTGATACAATACATATCGTTCTACCTCTTGTAACTCTAATTTCAACCTTGCTGGAAGTACAGCTAATCCCATCACTTCAATTAAACCGACGTTTTCCTTCTTAATGTGTTGTACATCTTGATGCGGATGAAAAATACCAAAAGGATACTTCTCACTTGTGCGATTATTGCGTAGTACAAGATCTAACTCATACTGTTTATTTCGCTTGCGAGCAATAGGTGTAATCGTATTATGTGGCACCCCGTCTGTACTTGCGTAAATATGAACAGATGAATCGCTATATTGCTTCCATTTGTCCAAAATGGACTCTGCCACATTTACTAATAAATTAGAATCCTTACCTTTTAAGCGAATAACAGACATAGGCCATTTCACTACTGAACATTGAACCCCCGAAAATCTATCTAATTGAAATACATAATCATCTTCTGCTTTTGCCATTGCAAATTCGTATTTCCCACCTTGATAATGATCATGTGATAAAATGGATCCACCTACAATAGGTAAATCCGCATTAGAGCCAATAAAATAATGAGGGAACTGTTTCACAAAAGAAAGTAATCTTTCAAAAGCTTGACGATTTATTTCCATATTCCGATGTGTTTCTGCTAACACAATACAATGTTCGTTATAGTATACATAAGGGGAATATTGTAAGTACCATCTCTCTCCTAATAATTCCATTCGAATCATCCTATGGTTAGAACGTGCCGGATGATCAATTCTACCCACATATCCTTCATTTTCAATGCAAAGCAAGCATTTCGGATAATCCGTATTCTGTATTACATTTTCTTTTACAATTTCTTTTGGATCTTTTTCTGGCTTAGATACATTAATCGTAACGTCCAATTCTCCATACTCTGTATTGGCTTTATAACTAATATTTTTCTGAACATGCTTCGTTTGAATATAGTTGCTTATTCGACTTAATTCATAAAAATAATCTGTCGCATGTTCTGGATGGCACTCATAATATTGATAGAAACATTGATTAATAGTCGATGGTTTTGACATGAAGCAGTTCATAATTTGACTCGCTAATATGTTTCTATTATAAGAATAATCATCGATAATTCCTTGTTCACTCGCATATTGAACTAAATCTTCTAGTAAATCTGTTATTTCTTTTTCTTCCGCTTTACTTTCTTGCTTTTCAAAACGCTCTAAATGAAGAAGGTGAAGAATTTGATTTCTTATATAAATTCCATCTTCTCTTTCGATAAACCGAAGTGAACATGCCCGTTTTATAAGTTGCTCAATGACTTGATAAACATTCATGATACTTTCCCTCCGCTGAATCGTTATATCCATTTGGATTATTTTCATACCCATCCTAAACTATAAAAAAAATAAAATAGTTACACATTAGCTGTAACTACTACATTGAACTTTGCTCTACGAGTTGCTATACAAGCACGAAACCTGCCATTCATTGCATTTCTTCTCTCTGCAACTCTCGTGCCCCATCTCCAATATCAGCAACATAAAATGTCGCTTCGTAACCGATAATTTCTTTATACTTTTGTCCAACGTTGCAAATAAATTGATCGGTATATTTTTCCCCAACGATTGCAATCGCACAACCACCAAACCCTGCACCTGTCATACGTGCTCCTATAACCCCTTCTTGTTCCCAAGCTGATTCAACCAATGCATCTAGTTCTCGTCCTGTCACTTCATAATCATCACGTAAAGAACAGTGAGATTCATTCATCAGTCTTCCAAATTCTTTTATATTATTTTCTTTTAATTCTTTTACAGATTGCAATGTTCGGCAGTTTTCATACACAACATGTTTAGCCCTTCTTCTTAAGCTATCTTCTTTAATTACATGCTTATATTGTTCAAACATTTTTTCAGTTATTTCTCCTAAGGAATTTATATCAATTATCACTTGCAAATTTGCAAGTGCCTGCTCACATTCCTTTCTTCTCTCATTATATTTAGAAGCCGTAAGTTCTCGACGCTTGTTCGTATTCATAATAATGATCTTGTAGTTATCCAACTGCAGTGGCGCATACGTGAAATTCAGTGTTTGACAATTCAATAACATCCCATATCTTGCTTTTCCCATCCCAATAGCAAATTGATCCATAATGCCACTATTTACACCGATAAAATAATTCTCCACCTTTTTACCAATTTTAACTAGTTCTATACGATTTAATTCGAATTGAGATAATCCTTCCATCGTTACCCCTGTTACAAGCTCAATAGAGGCAGATGATGACAATCCCGCACCATTGGGAATATTTCCATAAAACATAATGTTAATTCCTGAATCAATGCTATATCCAGCTTCTATGAGATAACGAATCATACCTTTTGGATAATTCGCCCAATCATGTTCTTGCTTATAATCTAATTCATGTAAAGAAAATGAAATAACACCCTTTTCGGGGAAGTTCAATGAATAGGCACATATTAACGTATCATCTCGTTTACTTGCTAACGCATAAGTACCGAAAGTAATGGCACATGGAAACACATTTCCTCCGTTATAATCAGTATGTTCTCCAATCAAATTAATCCGACCAGGCGCAAAGAAAGTACGATACTCCTCTTGATGAAATATTTTCTTAAAACTCTCCATTAACTGGTTATATATCATCTAAAAGCCCCCTTATGTAATACGAACTAAAAAGGTTTTCCATCCTAACTCCGAATTCATTCTACTAAAAAACAAAGACCTATTATCTTTTTACTAAAAAAATTCAAAAAAGTCAAAAAATTTTTAGTGAAAAACATTAGCATATCGCTATATATTTTAGTAAAAAACACTACACGTTTTTACTTTATATTTTAAACTAGACTGAAAAATATACATAGGAGACCACGAAAGAACATCTAACTAAAAACCATGCCCTCTGTTTTTCAGAAAAACGATCATTTAACTGCTAATCCATTAGCTAATTTTATTAATGATGCTGGAGTAAATAAAGAGGCTTATTTTTATTCGATTAAAGTAAAAACAAAGTATATTTTCTTAATTTGATTTGACAATAAAAGTTAAATATGATGATTCAAGCTCTCATAATTGGTTTAATCATACGGAGAAACCTGCTAAGTTTTTATTTGTGAGCTCGCCTCCGATGTTCTTTAAAAAATAACTTTTTCCTTCTCATATATCGGCGCTTCGACAACATATGCCATATACAAAAACTAAAAAAGCTGCCTTTTCACAGGCAGCTTTTTCATCTATTAACCAAATACTTTCTCAAGCTCATCTTTATCTTGGCTTAACCAGAAATTCATTAAGCGTTTTGCTCCTTCTAAATCATGAAGTTTCGCTTGACCGCACTGCGTTTCGTTTGCAGCTGGAATTTCTGTAATTTGAACCGCATCTTTTAATGTGAGTTCTAATAAGTCAATTACTTCACGCACTGTTGGTGTACCACTTACTACAAGATAATATCCTGTTTGACAACCCATTGGTGAAATATCGATAATATCAAAATGCGGATAACGATCAATATATTTACGTAAATTAAATGCTAATAAATGTTCTAACGTATGAATGACATCTGGTTTCATCGCTTGTTTATTTGGTTGGCAAAAACGAATATCGAATTTATTAACAATACCGTCACTACCTACTTTATGAACACCACAATGTCTTACATAAGGTGCCTTTACAATCGTATGATCTAATTCAAAGCTCTCTACTGATGGCATAAAACATCTCTCCCACTTTAATTTTAATTCCGTTATATCCAATATGATATAACGGATATCTAGATTAGTAAAGTATTATGTATAGCCGTGCTATAATACTAAAAGAATATGCTGAAAAGGAGACCGTTATGAAACAGATTTTTATTGGCATCATACGCTTTTATCAAAAGTTTATTTCCCCGATGACACCACCTACATGTCGCTTTTATCCAACATGTTCTCATTATGGATTAGAGGCATTTCAAAAACATGGTGCTTTCAAAGGCTTTTGGCTCACACTAAAGCGCCTATTAAAATGTCATCCTTTTCATCCAGGAGGATTTGATCCTGTCCCAGATAAAAAGGATGACAAAGTAAATTCTTAAACTTCGTAGCCATTTACAACTAAATCTAATTTTCCTGTGTCAGGATGAATCACAAGACCATGAACAGGTACTTCTGCTGGAAGTAACGGATGGTTACGAAGTACTGAAACGCTGTGCTCTACACTTTCTTTGGCGCTAGAGAACCCCTGTAAAAATCTTTGTAAATCAATTCCAGAATAGCGAAGTGTATCTAATTTTTCTTCCGTTACCCCACGCTCTCTCATTTTTTCAATTGTACTGCTCGCCTGAATTTTTGCCATACCGCAGTCATGATGACCAACAACGCATACTTCATCTGCCCCAAGTTCATACACAGCAACTAATACACTACGCACAATACTTCCAAATGGATGTGAAATAACAGCGCCCGCTACTTTAATAATTTTCACATCACCATTACGCATATTCATTGCTTTTGGCAATAATTCAACAAGACGTGTATCCATACAAGAAATGATTACCATTTTTTTATTCGGGAATTTTCCTGCCTCATACTCTTTATATTTTTTCTCTTCAACGAATTTTTCATTATACTGCAAAATCTCTTCTAATGACTTCATAGTAAAAAGACCCCCTTTTCCTTTATATAAACTATTTATTAAGTGTACCAAAATCTAAAAAATCCCAAAAGGATATTACTTTATTGCAAATATATAATTTTTCAGACAACCGACATAATTCTTTCATAATATACACACAGCTCTGTAACAACTCTCCCATACTTTACTCACGTTTCCACTATAAACTAAATGTAGATAATGTTAAAAAGGAGTGAATCTTTATTATGTCCGACGTTCTGTTACTGAGTCGTTTTCAATTTGCAATTACTATTTTTTATCACTTTTTGTTTGTACCTTTGACAATCGGACTTGTTATTTTAGTAGCGTGTATGGAAACACAATATGCACGTACATTAAATCCAACGTATCGAAAAATGGCGAATTTCTGGGGTAAGCTATTTACGATCAACTTCGTAATGGGAATCATAACCGGTATTACGATGGAGTTCCAATTCGGAACAAACTGGTCTGAGTACTCGAAATATATGGGGGACATCTTCGGATCACCACTTGCAATCGAAGCACTTGTTGCTTTCTTCTTAGAATCTACCTTCATGGGAATTTGGTTATTCGGTAAAGATAAAATTTCACCAAAGTTCCGTGCTTTTTGTATGTGGATGGTTGCGCTTGGAACAAATATTTCCGCACTTTGGATTATTACAGCGAACGGCTTTATGCAAAACCCTGTTGGCTACGTGGTGCGTAATGGCCGTGCTGAATTAGATAACTTCTGGGCACTTGTTACAAACCCATATGCATGGCATATGTTCTTCCACACAGTTGTTGGTTGTTATATCGTGGGTTCTTTCTTCGTTATGGCAATTAGTGCGTATCATTTATTACGTAAAAACGACGTGGAGTTCTTTAAGAAATCATTTAAGTTTGGGTTAGTATTAGGAATATTCGCCGCAACTGCAACACCTTTCATCGGTCACGAATCCGGTGCTTTCGCAGCGAAAATGCAACCTGCAAAAGGTGCAGCAATGGAAGCTGTTTGGGAAACTGGTAAAGGTCAAGGCTTTTCAATCATCCAAATTCCCGATGTGAAAAATGAGAAGAACTTCGAAGCATTAACAATTCCAAAACTCGGCAGCTTCTTCTATACAAATTCATTTGATGGAAAAATCGTCGGTTTAAAAGATATTCCAAAGGACGAACGTCCAAACGTAAATCTAGTTTACTACAGCTTCCGTTTAATGGTTGCACTTGGCACATTCTTTATGGCACTTACATGGTTTGGTTTCTATTTAAGCCGCAAAGGAAAACTAGAAAACTCAAAACGTTTCTTAAAAATTACAATGTGGTCTGTCTTACTTCCATATGTTGCGATTAACGCTGGGTGGATCGTTGCTGAAGCGGGACGTCAGCCATGGACAGTATACAAACTGATGCGAACAGCAGAATCAGTTTCACCAATTTCTGTACCGCAAATTTGGTTCTCATTACTTAGTTTAGTATTGTTCTATACATTACTTTTAATTGCCGATGTATATCTCATGCTGAAATTTGCTAAGAAAGGACCAGCAGCATTAGAAGAACCTACTAAAGGAGGTGCAGCTCATGTCTCATGATATGCTTGCAGTCATTTGGTTTGGTTTATGGGGCGTGATTTGGACGGTTTACTTTATTCTCGACGGTTATGCACTTGGTAACGGAATGATTTTCCCGTTCGTTACCAAAGACCGGCAAGAACGAAATCAAATGCAAGAAGCAATTGGACCGTTCTGGGGCGGTAACGAAGTATGGTTAATTACAGCAGGCGGTGCAACATTCGCTGCCTTCCCAATCACATATGCAAATATGTTTAGCTACTTATATACACCTTTATTTTTAGTATTACTTGCTCTTTTCGCTCGTGCAGCTGGGCTTGAATTTATGCATAAGGATGATTCACCAATTTGGCAAAGTACTTGTAAGTGGGCGTTTGCAATTGGTAGTTTCCTGATTGCCTTCTTATTCGGTGTTACATTTGCAAACCTTTATTACGGTCTGCAAATTGGAAAAGACGGCTATGAAGGAACATTATTCAGCTTATTAAACCATTACGGTATTTTAGGCGGTCTCTTCTTCACTGCAATCTTTGTTGTATCCGGTGCACTTTGGGTCATGATTAAAACATCTGGTGAAGTATCAGATCGCGCTTATAAAATTGCAAAACCATTTTCAATGGCAGCTGCGATCATTTTAGCCATCTTCTATGTAGCAACTGCAAACAGTACAAACTTATTCCAAAACTTTACGGAATATCCTGTACTGTTCATTCTTCCGCTACTAGCAATGTTAATGAGTGTCTTAGCGATCATTATGGTTTACAAACATAAAATTGGTTTTGCATTCACATTTGTATGCTTAACAATTGCCATGTTTATGACAACTGGCTTTGCAGGCATGTTCCCAAGAATGTTGCCATCACGCATTAACGATGCATATAGTACAACGTTATACCAAGCAGCAGGCAGTGAACTAAACTTAAAAATCATGTTCTTCGTCGCAATGGTAATGGTACCAATCGTTATCGGATATCAATTATGGAGCTACACGATTTTCAAAGAAAAAATTCATAAAGACTCTGCAAAAGGATATCACTAGAATGAAAAAAGGCGCTCGCTTAGGAGCGTCTTTTTTCATTTAAAGCTTATAGCGTAAATTGTATCCCTTGATCATTCACATCTTTATCATACACATCTGTAGCACTAATTCCATTAAAAGCTCTCACACTAAATCCTACATTAGACGATCCAGAACCGTTATATGCTTTCGTTTGTTCGATTGGATGTACATTATATTTATCCCCTAAATTAATTGAACCATTACAGTTTTCAATAACTACACCATCAATAACAGCAGGCATCGTATCACTCACCTTCATTGTGTTATTTTCAGTTTATGAAAAGAGCCTAAAAAAATAGCATGTTTAAAAAAAAAAGAAAAAGCTCTCCTTCAATTCAAAACAAAAAAACACCCGTAATGAGTGTTTTTTTGTAAGCATGAATGACTAGTATGAAGAGATATTTAACTTCTTCAAACATTTATTAGGGGTAATGTTTTGAAAAAGAAAACCCTTTCACAATTCATTTTACATGAATCGAGTGTGTCGTAAATTGATAATATTTATACGAAAGATTGCTAATGTTTAGTATAGATATTTTTCCCTATAATGATAGTAAAAAAGTGCCTTTCCACAAAAAAAAAACGCCTCCCAAAGAGGCGCCCCTACTTGTTTATATTGCCTTTATATGTTGAAACCCTATTCCCATCATACGTAAACATACCCTATAAAACAGAATCCATGATTGTTACAAGATTGTTAGATGCAAAAGAATCGAGATGAACCATTATATGAAAAATTCTGCTTTATAGAATGTACCCACAAATCACAGTGTAATTGATTCCTTTCCTTTTTTCACCTGAAATAAAACCAATATGCATAATTACATATGATCTACAGCATAAAGTGAAACTTCCATCAGTGGATGTTTTCTTCATCCCTCACTGATTATTTGCCCTTACCATCAGACTTGTACGTACAGTTTATCCCCTACCTAACTCCTTTACTTTCGCTGAACTTTTGGGTGGGGGTCTTACTGCCCGCGAATAGCAGGATAAAAAGAAAAAAGACACTCCAAAGAGTGCCTTTCCCTAATTTAAACCACTTTACTTAATATATCGCTTTGAATATATTTTATCATATTTATCTATATTGTTTATTGAGAAATTTCTAAACATTTATTTTTCTAACTATATTCTTTTAGATAATGTAATATATAAGTGGAACTTTATAACAATCATATAAAAACTGAGGTGTATACAAAAGTCATGTTTTTTGGATTTATTACGCTTACTCTACTCATTATTTTTCTATTCTTTTATATAAAAGATCCTAGAAGAATAATAAACGGATTTTTATTTAATATGTTTTTCTGCTCACTTCTAGTTTTTTGCCTTTATTTACTTGTCAAAGCAAATAACCCGAATATCCAACCATTTGTTGCGATACCATTATTAGTACTTCTCTTTATGCTTCCCTTTGGTATAATCGCCTTAATTGTCGGGTTGTTTCTCAATGCAAAAACACTAATGAGAAAAGAAGGACGACGCTTTTCTAATTGCTTAACTTTAATTTTAGGTATATTTATTTTACTATTTTTAATAATACCTATCATTAATCCGGCTAGCTTTTTCTCTCCGCATTTCCAGCCTATTTTCGGTGCAATATCTCTTATTATTTTCTATTTCTTTATACACTTATCAAATTTCTTAACCGCCTATTTCCTTTATCAATTCAACAGACCAAGACGTAATCAAGATTTCATTATCGTTCTTGGTAGCGGATTAATTAATGATAAAGTACCACCGCTTTTAGCAAGCAGAATTAATAAGGCAATTGATTTTTACTGGAAACAAGCAGCTGTCGCTTCTCCGCCCACAATTATTTTTTCAGGTGGACAAGGACCCGATGAAAATCTTCCTGAAGCAGAAGCAATGCAAAAGTACGCTGTTGAAAAAGGTATTCCTATCGAGCATACAATACAAGAAAATCATTCCGTAAATACGTATCAAAACATGCTCTTTTCAAAACAAATTATGGATTCATTAAAGCCAGATAAATATAAAAGCATCTTTACAACGAACAACTTCCACCTATTCCGTGCTGGCTTATATGCAAGACAAGCAGGACTCAATAGCCAAGGAATTGGTTCAAAAACTGCTTTCTACTATTGGCCAAATGCGATGATTCGAGAATATATTGCGATTGTTGTTATGGGGCGTAAGCGTCATATTAAGGTTGTAGGTGTTATTTTAGGGTTCGCTGTCTTATTATCTGCCCTAAGCTTTTTAATTAATTAATTTACAAAGAAAAGCCATCCTTACGAA
>NZ_CATKPV010000046.1:0-115023 GCF_949768135.1 Bacillus sp. IT-79MI2
ATGGCATTTGGTATTATTTAAACTCTTCTGGAGCCATGCAAACAGATTGGCAGCAAGTTAATGGTATTTGGTATTATTTCAATTCTTCTGGAGCTATGCAAACAGGCTGGCAACAAATTAATGGCAAATGGTACTATTTTAACTCAGATGGGTCATGGGATAGTTCGAAATAATAGATTTTCATGTAATTATTTTGGGGAAATAAAAATCAATACACGCTCGTATATTTATAATTAATGAAAAAGCTCTTTAGAATGCTAAAGTAAAGAGCTTTTTCACTAAATTTACATCAATATTTACTTAATAATTTCTATTAGGGGTACAGCTGCATGCCCATCAACTTAAGAAATTTCACTCCCCCTAAGTACAAAAAAACGTTATTCTTTCTAATGTCGCTTTTAAATAAAGTCACGGTGTTTATAAAAAAGTTGCGATATTCTATCTCCTTTAATTAAGAAATTCTAAGTGGGTTTTAATCAAACATCTTTTAAAAATGGAATGTCCATTCAAAAAAAACGAATCTATTTTGAAAAAAGATTCGTTTTTTTATCGTACAATATAAGTTTGCAAAGTATTTTTGATCGAACTTTTTTATAAAGCTTCACAAATACTCTATACAAAAATTTTAGCTACATGGTTCTTCCAGTTTTTTCAGCTTATTCTCCACTCTTATAAACATACTGATTATTAGTAATAGCATAGATCCCATAATTAAAAGTATTGCAGTGGAAGGGCTATTTAAAAATAGGCTGATAATACTTCCTAGTATAATAATTATAAATCCATTTTGTGTCATGATTTCAGCACTATACCTATTTCCAGCTTCCCAAAGTTTCATGTTTTTCATAGATCTAGTTGTTCGATAGCCAAATATTGCATTAATATCTGTCGGTGGTCTTTTTTTCAATAGTAATGAAGTTGATATAAAGATAATTCCAATTACCAGACTTACTCCTATATTCACAAGACTGTATATCATTTTAACCATCTCCATAAAATGTTATTATAAACTAATTATACCATTTTAATGGTGTTTTGTGGTGGCACTCTGACATTTATAAAATCACTATTTGGGGTCACTATACATCACCATCAAGTTAAGATAAATTTGTATCCATATAGCGAAAAAATCGCTATTCTTTTTGTAGAAATATGCAGAAAGGATGGCATTTTTTATGAATCTTTCGATTCAAGATGAACTCCAATTATTTACTGAGGAATTATATCAATATTTTACTCCTTCATTTTTAGAAGAGCTTGCTAGAGAGTTAGATTTTGTTCAACGAAAGCGTAAGTTTTCAGGACATGACTTAGCCACTATCTGTGTTTGGATGAGTCAACGGATAGCGAGTGATTCTTTAGTTAGACTGTGTAGTCAACTACATGCAGCTACAGGAACACTTATTAGGGGTCACCATACATGGCCATCAACTTAAGAAAAGTAAACACCCCCAAAACAAAAAAAGAGCTGATTTCTCAAAATAACTAACTGTAGAGAAAGAAAATTTTCATTTAGGGGGTACTTCAAAACCTTAGCTTGATGGCGATGCGTCAGTACCCCTTTCTAGAGTAATAGGATCAGTATGTCCAAGATTTAGAGATTCATTACAAGTGTCTGGAAGTTTTTGTACCAGACCCCCCATTTATGCCTGGTTAACTCGATTACTCCTATAAAGATAGTAAAAAGATTAAAATCAGACAATTATTGAAAAATACCAAAAGTAATTTAGATTATTCTGGAAAAATAGTAAAGTTGTGTATATAAGTATATTTAAAATTGTTTCTGTTTTAAAAAAAACTATTTTTAAAGGAGACGAAAAATGAGACAAAAAAAGATTTTCACCGTTATATGTGCATGTGGGATAGGTTTAGCAAGTTACTCTAATTGTGCTTCCGCAGCAATGGTTATAGAAAACAATTCAGCAATAACTACTGAAAGTACAGTAAATATTTCTGAAGTATCAGCTATGGAGAAAGTTAAGAAACCATTTCCTCAACAAGTAAACTACCCTGGTACGATTAAGCCAAATCATGTTTCACAAGAAAATTTAAACGCCTCAGTTAAAAATTATTATAATCACTGGAAAAAGAAGTACCTGAAAAATGATCTTTCTTCATTGCCAGGTGGTTATTATGTAAAAGGAGAAATTACAGGAGATGCAGGAGGTTTTAAACCGCTGGGCACATCTGAAGGACAAGGATATGGTATGGTCATAACAGTTTTAATGGCAGGTTATGATCCAGATGCACAGACTATTTATAATGGTTTATTTAAAACAGCTAGGGCTTTTAAAAGCTCTCAAAATCCTAATTTAATGGGATGGGTTGTAGCAGACAGTAAGAAAGCCCAAGGACATTTTGATTCTGCGACAGATGGTGATTTAGACATTGCGTATTCACTTCTTCTTGCACATAAGCAATGGGGATCAAGTGGTTCAATTAATTATCTAAAAGAGGCTCAAGACATGATCACAAAAGGAATTAAGGCCAGTAATGTAACAAAAAATAATCGCTTGAATTTAGGAGATTGGGACTCGAAAAATTCATTTGATACTAGACCATCAGATTGGATGATGTCTCACCTTAGAGCTTTCTACGAATTTACGGGGGATAAAACTTGGCTTAACGTTATTGACAATCTCTACAATGTTTATACACAGTTTACAGATAAATACTCGCCAACTACAGGATTAATTTCTGATTTTGTTGTAAAAAATCCACCACAACCTGCTCCTAAAAACTTTCTAGATGAATCAGAACATACCGATGCATATTACTATAATGCTAGTCGTGTACCACTCCGAATCGCTATGGACTATGCAATGTATGGAGAAAAAAGAAGTAAGGTGATTTCTGATAAGGTCGCTACGTGGATTGAAAATAAAACAAAGGGTAACCCAGCTAAAATCGTAGACGGTTATCAACTAAATGGAACAAATATTGGTGACTATCCAACAGCTGTGTTTGTTTCACCATTTATCGCTGCTGGTACAACTAACAGTAATAACCAAGGTTGGGTAAATAGCGGCTGGGATTGGATGAAGAATAAAAAAGAAAGCTATTTTAGTGATAGTTATAATCTATTAACTATGTTATTCTTAACCGGTAATTGGTGGAAACCAACTCCTGATAACAAAAACGTACAAAGCCCAATAAATTCAGAAATTCAAGCTGAATTTAAGGAATAGATATCAGATTCCTATAAATGCAAGGTTGGAAGTTCTCATCTCGCAAAAAATGCAGAGATGGCTATGTTGGTTCTGTTGCAAAGATAAAGTAAAAGAGAATATAACGCATATATTTCTAGTGAAATTGTATTTTATGCTGTAAGCTCAAACAAAAGATGGATAAATTCTTTCTGGTTTTGGACAGATTGATTCCGTGAATCAATCTGTTCTTTTTTAATCATATGCATGGCTTCTACTCCTGCAAGAATGAATGTTGCTGTGCCAAAAGACTTGAATCCTAGCATAGAGCGGATTCGCTTCTTTATAAAGCGATGATCTTGTTCTACTATGTTATTCAAGTACTTTTGTTGTCTAATCCGCATACCGTTAGGTATGCTTTTTTCTTTTTTCAACTGTTCAATTGCTATAGGATAAGCTGGATTCTTACCGACTGTTATAACACGAGGCTTTGAAACATGAAAAGACCGCAACGCTTTCTTGAAAAAGCGCTTTGCAGCCTTCTGATCTCTTGTTTTGCTTAGGCAAAAATTGATTGTATTTCCTTTCGAATCAACAGCACGATACAGATACATCCATTGACCTTCTACTTTAATATATGTTTCATCGACTCTCCAAGAGTCATTTGTTTGTTTGAAATAACGTCGGATCCGTTTGTCCAATTCAGGACCATACTGATGAACCCAACGCATAATCGTTGTATGAGAAATGGATAAACCCCGTTCCTCCATCATTTCCACCAAATCACGAAAACTGAGGTTGTACCGTAGGTACTATCTTACCGTTAACAAAATAATATCAGGCTGATAATGCTTCCATTTGAATATATTTTCCTTTTCCATATCAATTACACACCTCCTTTAGATTAGTAGTATCAGTATGTCCAAGATTTATAGATTCATTGCAATTTTCCTAGAGTTTTTGCACCAGAACCAAGATAAACTATATTGAGGAAGGATAATGTGAGTAAAATCACTGCATTATGATTTTATACCTTTTATTTTATAAAGTGACACTTTTATCATTGAGTTTTTTTCTTCCCCCACCTCAAACCTAGCTTCTTTGCTTTCACCGAGGTTTGAGGTGGGGATATTACTGCCCGTGAATAGCAGGATAAATTTATTAAACTCTAAAGCTATTCCTCAAAAATCATTTTCAATTACCACATATATTAATTTTATATTTTTATAGATAGTATACTTTTTTGATATCCTTGCGAAAACGATCTATATGTAGTATCATTTCATCGTAACAAACTCAATATATAGATTAGGAGCGGATCGAATGAATCCATCAAGTAGAATAACAAAACAGTCATGGGATAATTTATGGACAACATTTAACACTATTGTACGGGATAACGATCAAGACTTAATGCAAGAAAATGCAAATGTTGATGGCCGATCTCCAATGGGAATGATGGGAACATTTGCATCTGAGAGTGCAAAATATTATGCGATGGAACACTTACTTTCTGAACAGGTAAAAAAGGCAATTGATCAAAATATTTTATATCCGCACGATTTAGATTTTTATGCAACAGGTACAACAACGTGTTCACAAATTCCATTAGCACAAATACTAGAAAAAGGGTTTCATACAGGTCATGGACATATGCGACAACCACAAGATATTAAAAGTGCCTTGGCTCTTTCTTCTATTATTTTTCAGGCAAATCAAAATATGCAGCACGGTGGGCAATCCTTTGCAATGTTTGATATAGATTTAGCACCGTATGTGAAAAAACGTTTGAAAGAAACAAAAAACGTTTGGCAGCATATCCATTAACAGCAAAACAGGTAGAAGAGTTTGCATGGAAAGAAACAGAAAATGATACGCATCAGGCGTGTGAAGCTTTTATTCATAATTCAAATAGCATGCATAGCCGCGGTGGCGGACAAGTACCATTTATTTCGATTAACTACGGAACGGATACATCAAAAGAAGGAAGATTGCTAATTAGACAATTATTACGAGCAACTCAAGCTGGGTTAGGAAAAGGAGAAACACCAATCTTTCCAATTCAAATCTTTAAATTAAAAAAAGGTGTCAATTTTGAAGAAGGCGATCCAAATTATGATTTGTTTGAATTAGCATTAGAAACGACAGCAAAACGATTGTTCCCTAATTTTTCATTTTTAGATGCACCATTTAATGCGATGCATTATGATGGTCGCCCTGAAAGTGAAGTATGCTATATGGGCTGTCGTACCCGTGTTATGGCTAATATTCATGGAGAAGAAACAGCCATTGGAAGAGGGAATATATCGTTTACGTCCATTAACTTAGTAAAACTAGCATTAATAAGTGGCTCAAAAGAATCATTTTTTGAATCATTGAATCATTATGTAGATCTCGGCATTCGCCAGCTATTAGAAAGATTTGCTTACCAATCTACAAAAAAGGCAAGGGGGTTTCAGTTTTTCTATTCTCAAGGAGTATGGCGCGGCGGTGAAAAACTTCAACCAGAAGATTCTGTTGCTGAAATTTTGAAACAAGGTACGTTAAGTATTGGTTTTATTGGACTTGCTGAATGCTTAGTTGCTTTAACAGGAAAACATCATGGAGAAGATAAAAATTCATGGAATCTTGGGAATGAAATTGTTGCCTTTATGAGAAGAAAAATGGATCAAGCAACGGAAGAATATCAGTTGAATTTTTCATTAGTCGCAACCCCTGCAGAAGGATTATCAGGAAAGTTTATAAAAAAAGATTGCGCTGAATTTGGAACAATTAGTGGTGTAACAAATCATAACTATTACACAAATTCATTCCACATCCCGGTTTATTACCCTATTCAAGCACTTGATAAAGTTCGTTTAGAAGGACCGTTTCATGCACTTTGTAACGGCGGTCATATTACGTATATTGAATTGGACGGAGCCGCTGTTCATAATCAAAAAGCATTACAGCAAATTGTACAGGCAATGGCACAATATGGAGTTGGATACGGCTCTATTAATCACCCGGTAGATCGCTGTAAATGCTGTGGCTATAATGGAGTGATTGAGAATGAATGCCCAAGCTGCGGGAATGAAGATGAACATCATATTGAAAGAATCCGCCGTATTACTGGATACCTTGTCGGTGACATGTCGAAATGGAACAGTGCAAAACGTAGTGAAGAAGCGGATCGAGTGAAACATAAATGAGAGTAATGAATATTATTCATGATAGTGTTGTAGATGGAGAAGGGCTTCGGACAGTTGTGTTTTTTGCGGGCTGTCCGCATCATTGTTTAGGTTGTCATAATCCAAAATCTTGGAACCTTTGTAACGGTACCGAGATGAGCGCAGAAGAAATTGTAAAAGAGATTGCTACAAATTCGTTGAATGATGTAACATTTTCAGGTGGAGATCCATTTTTTCAAGCTGCCGAAGTGAAAGAAGTAGCAAAAGCCGTAAAAGCTTTGAACAAGAATCTATGGATTTATACTGGTTATACGTTAGAAGAGATCCAGAATTCACAAAACAACGATATGATAGAGTTGTTACATTATGGGGATGTTTTAGTTGATGGAAGATTTGAACTCGAAAAAAGAGATTTGACACTTCCATTTCGCGGAAGCTCCAATCAACGTATTATAAACTTAAATTGAACGGTTCTGTTGCAAAGTTAGCTGAAACATAAAGCATCTGGAATATTGCGGTTAGATTTTATGCAACCGTCAACAATTTATGTAATTCGTTATACGTCGAAAAAACGGAGTCTGGTTGAAGACTTCGTTTTTGTTTGTATATTGCATGAACAGTTTCTATACCTTTTATAGTACGAGAGGCATGTCGAAGACTTTGAAAGCCTAAGGAATGAGAAAAACGACAGTAATAGCCAACGGCTACCAAAATAATATCTTTTTTGAATTGTTTCCCTTTAAAATATCTCATCTGTCATTCTCCTTGGTTTTTTTCAGAGTTTAGCGTAGTTTAGAAAACTTTGCAACAGAACCCAAAATGAAACATTGGGATTTTTTAAGAATAAAAAATACGATGAATGGTTTTATTTTCTTAATTCACATAATTCTCAAAATTTAAATCTTTAATTGTTAATATTTGTTATATAATGAAATTGTCAAACCAGTCATCAAATAGTGTCCCTTATGTTTCTGTTGAAACAGTTTGATTGTCCCGTGTATTAACCTTCTAAGTTACAACGCACATGCGTATATATGATTTTCAATCTATCCGTGAATGTATATAAACAGCTAAAAGAATGATAAAGGATTAAAATTATGATATTTTGTTTATTGATTCTTGTACAAGAATCAATAAACAAAATATCATAACATAAAAAAAGAATTGCAAGCCATGTATTCTCTAAATGTAATAAATGAAAAATATAGCTAAATTTTTCAAAATACAGATAGGTGTTTTGTGAAGGTAAATTGAATAGAAAAAACATTCATTTAATAGGTGGACTGTTAAGTATATTTATTTTTAAATACATAGATTTAAATTCTGAAAATTGATTTTTTGAATTAGTTTTTAATAGTATAGAATAATATTTACGCCCGTACATTTAGTTAAGTAAGTAGTGTGTTTAACAAATATTATAAATATAGTTAAACGATAAAGATTATAAGGAAATATGAAATTATAACACAATCATTATTTATACCTATAAATTTCTGAATAATCAAACCAATATTCTTTTACAGCAAATACAATCAGCATGTAAGGTTTTTCCTGAAAATTTAATGAATGGTGGGAATGAAATGAAACGCAGGATGTTAACAAAATGGTTTGGAATTATAAGTTTAATCATTATATTGCTAGGGGTTTCTATTCCACAAGCAGCAGCCGAGATAATACATCAAGAAAAGTTTCAAATGAACTGGAATTATATTAAATTCAAAGGTACTAAAGTAAAGATAAAGGCAGACTTACTAAGAACGTCATCAAAAGATGTTGCATATTGTTTATCACCTGATCTGAATTCACCTAATGGAGATGATCTTCCTGAAATTGGAAAGGAGAATGATTTGGTATATCGTGTCTTACTTTATGGATACCCTCAAAAAACGCCGGCTGAATTAGGAGTTTCTACAAAAGAGGAAGCCTACTATGCAACTCAACTAGCTATCTGGATTGCATCTAAAAAAATTGAAATTGCCGATTCAAAGCCAGAAAACCAACAGGTATATAATCTTGTAAAACATTTGGTAGAAAAAGCTTATAAAGGTACTGAAGTTCAGGAAACATATTTGAACGTAATACCTACTGGAAAACAAACTGTAGAGCAAAATGGGGAATATTTTGAAACAAATTTATATAGAGTTCAATCAAATGCAGTATCTGGAGTATACTCAGTTCAAATGGAGGGCGCACCAGAAGGAGTTAAAATTATAAATGAACAAGGTGAAAAAAAGAATGAATTCTCTGTAGAGGAAAAATTTAAAGTTATGATTCCCAAAAACGCAACAAGTGGAAATTTCAAGATAAGAGTAAATGCAAAATTGCAGAGTTTACAAGCAATTACCTTTGATGGCCAACAAAGGATTCAAAATGCAACTGCTTTATTACCAAGAATGAGTGAAAAAAGCAGTACAGATATAGTAGTAAGATGGGAATTTTTAGGGTCGTTAAAAATTATGAAGGTAGGAGAAAATAGAGAAGCTTTAAAAGGGGCTGTGTTTGAGGTTGTAAGTGAAAATGGCGATTTTAGACAAGAAATCACTACAACTGAGAATGGGATTGCTACATTAAATAAACTTCCTATTGGTACGTATGTTGTAAAAGAAATTCAGGCTCCAGAGGGTTATGTACTTGATCCTACAATAAAAAAAATGGAAGTAAAAACTGGCGAGATAGCAGAAATAGAAATAAAGAATCAAAAAATAACAAGTGGCCTGGAAATTAAAAAAGTGAATGCTACATATGGAAATGCTAAACAATCTTATGATATACAAAGTAAAGAGCAGACAATAGAAAATGATCCTGCAAGTAAGGAAAAGCATCACCTGCCATCAACAGGAACGAAGTTTCCAACTGACCCGTTTGTAGGACTAGGATTTGTTATTTTAGGAATCTATATATTAAAAATAAGAAAAAATCATAGTTAAAAACTATAAACAATAAGGGATTTGTTACCAATGTTTAAAGTTAAATATGCTAAGAAATGTTTTGTGAAAAATGTAGATTATAAAAATTCCTATAAATGAAAACGCTTGCAATAAATCGAATTATGGAAAAACTATTCTAGTGCAAATACTTAGGAAAGATATAAAGAGGCGAAAAGTTTCCTAGTGGAATCTAGTCTTAAGCAGCAATTCCAAACAATTTATTCATAAATTGTTTGGTTTAGCTTCATAAGCTAGAAATGTAGAGGAAATTGCTATTCTATGTTTCTAACTAACATTTTTGCACCAGAACCCTTTTTCTTTATTCATTGAATTTGTTTTGATTTCTAGTAAGCTACTTATTCTTAAAAGACTACGGAAATTTTAAAAGCTCAAACAAGCATAACCCCGTTCTAAATTTAGGACGGGGTTAAAATATAGTTGTTTAATCTTGATGTAAGATACTTCACTACACTAAAAAATATAACAATAAAGTCGTTTAAAAATCTAAAATTATAAATTTAAAGCGTTATGAAGAATGAATACGAATCAACGCTTCCGCATGATTAATGCTTTCTTTTAAATAAATTGACGAATTGGGGTGGTTTAATATTTCTTCAGTAGTTAACCATAATACCTCTTCAACCTCATCGGGACTTTTAGAAAATGCTTCCCCCGATTCATATTCGCAAAGAAAAACAATATCCACAACATTTTCACCTGTATCTGTTACGAATGATGTACTATGTATATAATTTAGCCTGTCTTTTACGCTCACGTATAAAAACTAGTCAAAACTAAAATCCAATGTCCAAGAAATAAGGTCATAACGATAAAGGAATGTCGATAAGGACGGTTTAAATATTTACGATTTTTAAGAGTTGTAAAAATAAAAGCTAGCGTTATGAGAATGATTAGAATAACGAAAGCAAGTAAAAGTAATGTAAATGACATAGCAAAACTCCTTTAATACATTTGTTTCATTGTAGTTTTTAGAAGAAATGAATCAATCATTTCATATGCTTGTTTTGTAGATTGTTCGTTATAGTTTGTAGTATAAGGATCCAGAAATCCATGATTTCCTGGGAACTGTTGTATATGTAGAAATGGGTTGTTTTGTCTTTGTAATGTCGCGATAAGAGAAGAAATGGAACAGTTCAATTCTGTTTCTGGAAAAATTACAAGAGTAGGGCATGTAGGAATAATATAAGAGTAGTCTCGTATGCGAGAGCCATAGCAACCAATAATAAAAGTAACTTTTGGATTGTTACTGCATAGCCAAGAGATGGTTGCCCCAATACTAAAGCCTATGAGTCCTATGTATGGGTAGTCTTTTGCTAGTGTTTGAATCATTTCTTCAATTTTTTCTTTTCCATGTTGGAATCCAACGTTTTGCATAAAATGCAAGTAAGCTTTTTTTGCATCATTATAATGAAAGGGAGCATCTAGCTGTAAAAGACTTGGGCAGAAGATATCTATCTGTGGTGAAGAAAACCTGGATATGACATCCTGCATATGCTGATTTATGCCGTATATTTCGTGAACAACAATCAGAGCTACTTTGTTCTTCATTGATTATAAACCTTTCCTCTGAAAATTATATTCTCTTTCTACAACACATATTTTCATATGAAAGCTTTCATACCATTGTTCACGTCCTCTTTGTCTTGCTATAGTATGTGCTGCATTTTCTCTCCATTGTTTAATTGCTTCAAGTGAATCCCAATATGAAATTGTAATACCGAGACCAGATGCATCCCGTACGCTGTCAACGTTTATAAAGCCAGATTGCCCTTTAGCGAGTTTTTCCATTTCTTCAGCGACATCGTCATAATCAGTCGTGTCTTGTGAAAGCTTGGAAGTGAATATAACTGCATAATAAGGTTCGTTACTTTGCGTTGTATCCCTCATCGTATCCCTCCAAATATACTTATGGATTGTATCATATCATAAAGATTGAATAGTATGTCTTTTGAGTATAAAAATGTTTTGAGAAATATCCCGTACCATATTGGGATAACTGTTGAAAAAATAGAAATTTACGTTATTCGTGCAGTGATGATAAAAATATTTGGAAAGACAAATCATACGGCATACAAGAAAAACCCCACTTCAAATAAAACTGAAGTGGGGTTTCTTATATTTCTTCTAGGCTATTAACTGGAACTGTTAATTCGCGATCTGGATTCGTTGCATCATATATGCGGGCGGTTTCATTGCTTTCATCAACATGTTGAATCATAACGGGCATGCCTTGAAAACTGACATGTGCTTGTTCTGATGATTCGGAAAGCTCTTTTGCACGTTGTACATTCATTCTTACATTCCTCCCATCTTTATTATTTTTGCTGAAAAGGAGGAATAATATACCATTTTGAGATGGGTTTAAAGTTTTTGTATTATTTGTAATGTTTCTTTAATAAACACAGTAAATGTCGAATCAGGGAATTCTTGTATAGCATGAAAAGCTTCTGTTGCTTCTTGAAGCGCCTTTTGCTTATTTTTGAGTTCCATATAACAAAGGGCACGGTAAGCCCCCCCAGTTATAATCCATGCTTGGTCTAGTGGGTGAAACATATAATCTGGAATTGTCGCTTGCTGTAATGTTTCTAATGCTGCTTCATATCGCTTAAGGCCGTATAAAGCCTTTCCTTTTTCTAGGTAATAAATCCCGTCCTCTTGAAAGAGCGATTTATCTTGAAGTTTTTTTCTAAATAAATCTAGATGTTTGAGAGCTAATGTATATTCACTTGTTATTGTATTATAATAATAAGCTTTTAATATATCTATAATCGCAATAGATAAAATATTTTCTGTGAAAACGGCAAATTGTTCGGATTTTTTTATATAGTGTAGATATTTATTTTCATCTGCTACTATTACATTTTGGTAGGAGAGAATTCGATAAAATTCATCTGTTTTATAATACACTTGATTTTCTTTTGAGAAGTCAAGAGCTTGTAAGATAATTTTTTCGCACCCTTCATAATCACCATATGCGAGTAAAACAATTGCCTCACATAAGAATAATTCTATTTGTATAATAAGATCCATTTCTAATTGTTTTGCTTCATACTCTTTTCGAATAGAGGTAAGAAGTTCTAGGCATTCTTTATATTTTTTATGGACAAATAATACATAACATAGCTTTAAACTAGTTTGTGTACTTTCACGATATAAAGTATACTTTTGAAAAATTTCTACGGCTTTTTCAATATAGGAATGTATGCTGTAATCTTTCATATTAAATGCAACGCTTATAAATTGTTTATATAAACGAGCTGTACTTAAAGTAGGTGGTAGTTCTTTTTGAACAATAGGTAGCAGTGTACGATAAGCTTCTTCAAATTGATTATTTTTTATAGCTTGTTCCATTTTTGGAATCAGCTTTGTTACTTCTTCATTGTCCTCCTCTAGTAAAAAACTTGCTTCACATTCAAGCTGACTAGCAAGATATTGTAATGTCTTCATAGAAGGTGCTGCTTTCCCATTTTCAATTTGACTCAGCATACTTTTCGTTAGCTCTGAGCCAGCTAATTGTGTCTGAGTAAGACGCTTTTCTTTTCGTAATGCTTTAATTTTTTCACCAAGAGTAGCCATATTGTTGCTCCTTTATCACAAAAAAGTTAAATACAATTAAACTTTTTGTTGTCGAAATCTGAAAAATGATTATATAATAAGTTTAACACAATTTAACTTTTAAGGGGAGAGTGACGTAATGGGGGATGTAAGTATAAGTCAAAATGATCCAAGAATCAAAATTGCAACGAGAAATATCATTTTGATGATGATTGGAAAAATGACTTCTTTATTAGGTGCAGGGATTTATACGTTTGCAATGGGGTTATATGTTTTAAAAACGACGGGATCAGGCGTAGGTTTTGCAATTACGCTTATTTGCGGTTCTATTCCAAGAATGGTATGTGGACCAATTGCTGGGGCTGTGGCAGACCGAATAAACAGACGGTGGGTTGTTATTGTTGCAGATTTATTAAGTAGTCTTATCATGTTCACGATGTTTGCACTTTCTACTTTATTTGACATTTCACTTCTATTCATCTATGTATCTGCAGCACTGTTATCGATATGTGCAAGTTTCTATTCTGTTTCTTTTACGGCTTCTATTCCAACTTTAGTTGACAGTGCACGTATTCAACAAGCGAGTTCTTTAAACCAAACAGCGACAGCACTTTCGACTATTTTAGCACCAGTTATTGGTGGAATGGTGTTTGGTTTGTTTTCAATGAAATTCTTTTTTCTGTTAAATGGTATTACATTTTTTTTAGCGGTAATTGTACAGTTCTTTATTGCATTTGATCTGTATAAAGTACAAGCAGAACTGAAGAAAGCTCATTTTTTATCCAGTATTAAAGAAGGATTCTTATATGTAAAAAGACGTGATGATATGTATACGATGTTAAAAGTGTTTATTTGGATTAATTTCTTTGGCAGTGCACTGTTTGTTGCACTTCCGTATATTATCATTCAAAACTTACGTTTATCGTCTCAGCAACTAGGTGTTGTGGAAGGAATGTTGGCGGTAGGAATGCTGGTTGCATCAATTGTTTTATCTGTTCGTAAGGAAATGAATAATTTATTTCGCACGGTTCGCATTAGTTTATTTGTCTTAGCGGGTTTGTATTTGTGTACTGCATTTCCGTTATTAGTTACAATTCCAGGGACGGTAAGTTTTATTTACTATATAATTTTTATGCTTATTTTTGGAATGACGAGCATTTCCATCAATGTTCCCCTTCAAGTATATGTTCAGAAAACAACTGATTCACAATATTTAGGACGGGTTTTTGGATTAATTGAAACAATTTCTACGGCAATTACGCCTCTTGGAATTATTTTGTATGGATTTTTATTAGATATAATGCCAACTAGTATGGTAATGGTTATTTCGGCTATTGGAGTATGGATGGTAGTATTATTAGGGATGAAACAAATGGATGTGAAAAAACAAGTGGATGTATCAGCGTAGGTGTAGAATGTATGTTTATAAAAAGACTTCATTATTAAGGAAAATGAAGTCTCTTCTTTTTTGAAAGTGTTTTTTAGTTATGATACATTAAATGAAGAAGTCCATGTGGAATACTGAGAGAGGGAGAAGTACAACATGAAGTACAAAATATTGGTTATGCTATGTGCATTGTTTGCAATGGCTGGATGTAGCAGTAATTACGATATCCAAGTTGATACAGGTATGCAGGCATTAAAAGATGAGAAATATAGTGACGCAATTATGTGGTTTGAAAAAGCAGAAAAAGAAAAATCTACGAACGAAGCAAAAGCCTATAAAGAAGTTGCTAGCCTGATGGATCATGGTGCAACGGCGTTAAAAGATGGTAAATATTTAGAAGCAAAGGATGACGCGAACCAAGTATTACAAAAGAAAAAGGATGCATCCCTTGAGAAATCTGTAAAGTCAAACGCAGAAAATATGCTTCAAAAGGCAAAAGACATGGAAGAAAAAGAAAAGGAAAGAATTGCAAAGCAGAAAAAAGTGGACGAAGAAGGAATTGATAAAGTAATTAAAGCGGTAGATAGTATTGATGAAGTAAAAGAAAAGCAGAAGAAAGCTGGAGAAGTATTGGATAAAGCTGAAAATGCAAAAGAAAAAATAGAATCGAAGAAAAACTAATAGAATAGTATTTGAAAAGGTATGTATGAGGCTGTCGTTTGTTAAGACAGCTTCTTCTTTTTGAACGTTTTTTAACAAATTGAAAAATTTTTTAAAAGATAGGAAATATTTGGTATGATGGAAATGTTGAAAGGGTTTTCTACAAATCATAAGGGGGCTATGAAATGGGAAAATTAGATGGAAAAGTTGCTTTTGTCACTGGTGCTGCAATGGGGAATGGTGCTGGAATTGCCCATGTATTTGCTGAATTAGGAGCGAAAGTATTACTTGTTGATATTTCAGACAAGGTTCATGAAACAGCAAAAGAAATTGTTAGTAAGGGGTTAGAAGCAGCTAGTTACGAAGTAGATGTAACTGACTTTGCAGCTGTAAAAGAAATAGCAAAAGATGCATACGAAAAATATGGGAAGATTGATATATTAGTGAATAACGCAGGAGTTATTCGTCTTGCTAACTTTTTAGAGATGTCAGATGAAATGCGTGATTTTCAATTTCAAGTAAATATTAACGGTGTGTGGAACTTCTCTAAAGCAGTCTTGCCATATATGATTGAGAAAAACTATGGAAAAATCGTGAACATGTCATCTGTAACAGGAACGCTAGTTGCAGATGAAGGAGAAACAGCTTATGCGACAACAAAGGCCGCTATTTGGGGATTTACAAAAGCGTTAGCACGTGAAGTAGCCAAGCATTATATTACTGTAAATGCGATTTGTCCAGGCTATATTATGACGCCAATGGCAGAGCAAATTGCAAATGAGTCCGATCCAAATGAACCGAATAGTATTATTGATGGAATCGCTTCAGGCGTTCCGTTAGGTCGTTTAGGGAAGATTGAAGAGGTTGGTCAATTAGCTGGTTTCCTTGCATCAGATGAATCAAGTTACATAACAGGGACACACATTGTAATTGATGGTGGAAGTACGTTGCCAGAAACGGTTTCTGTTGGTGTGGAATAATATTTAAATATAGGAGGAATCTTAATGTTTTTAGGGTTTCTCCTATTAGGGTAATTTTTCGTATAATTAGAAAAATCAATTTTGTTACAATAACTTGAATTTCCACTATTTCATCAAAAAAAGGAATATAATAAATGTATAACCTATTACAAGGAAGTGTAATTTATGAGTACTGTAGCTATCGTATATGGTATTATTCTTTCTACTATTATTGCTTTATTTGTTTTTGGAGTTTCACGTTATATACACAAATGGAAAGAAGGGATTGCAAAGTTAAATCATATTGAAGAAGAACTTAGCGATTTAATGTTACATCATGGTAAGTAAAGAGGTTTATTTTTCAGTTAAATAATGTGAAGGATATCACAAAACATGCTAGCATTGTGGAGCATGTTTTTTTGTTATGTAAAAACGATAGTAGATAGGCACATTCGTTCCATTTCTTCCATACGATACAATGTTAAGTATGAAATGTTGGGAATAGAAAAGAGGGATCGAATGGCTAATTCAGGATATGTTCCAGATAATAAAAACTTAAAGAAAAGTTCTGGGACACCAAATCTTTTCTTTGACTCACGAGAAAATGTATTTTTTAAACGAGATGATAAAAATATTGCTTATGAAGTGACTTCAACACAATTACCAGCAATGATTGGAGGAGCGTTTGTCGATCTTTTTATGACGAAAGGTCATATGAGGGAACCACATTGGCATCCAAACGCTTGGGAATTAGATGTCATCGTTTCTGGAGAAGCAATTACTTCTATTTTAAATCCAGAAACAAATCAACTGCAAAATTATCGAGCAAAAGCTGGACAAACGGTATTTATTCCAATGGGTTGGTGGCACTGGATTACGGCTGTATCAGAAGAAGCCCATTTACATCTCTTCTTCAATAATGATCAATTTGAAACAGCTGAGGGTTCAGATGTACTTAGAATGACCCCACCAGAAGTATTCCAAGTCGCTTACGGTGTTAATGCTGAACATTTAGCTAAGGATCTTGCACCTATTAAAGGATCTGTTGTGATTGGGCCACCTAATTTAAAGCGTTCTATGGATGAACAACGGTCCGATATAGTGGTTGTATTAAATGGAGAGGTAACTTCGTGTGAGGTAGAGTAGCCCTTGTTCTCGAGTGAGGGCTATTTCATTTGTGCGTTTCTAGCAAAATACTGTATTTTTTTACATAACCTCCCTTTATATATTTGATATAATAGATATATTGATAAATGGTATTTTGTTAGGGGGAGTAATATAGTGAAGGTGTTAAAGGTTATAGGATGGAGTATTTTTATTATTATAGCAATCATCATAGCGATTTTAGCGATTATGGAATATTACTATTCAAAAGAAGATCCAAACTATGTGCTGGATTACATAAAAGAGCATAAGAATGAGCAAACATGTTCATTAATGATTAGAAGAAATGGTGAAATTTTAGCTACTGTGAATGAGAATAAAAAACTACCAGTAGCAAGTATGGCAAAAATAGTAGTAGCAGTGGAATTTGCAAAACAAGTTTCAGAAGAAAAGATAAATCCACAGGAGCAAATTCCATTACAAGATTTAGAAAAATACTACGTACCAGACACAGATGCTGGAGCACATCCTGCATGGTTAGAGGATGCAAAAATAAGAAATGCAATAAAAAATGAAAAGCTTTCTTTAGAAGAAGTAGCCCGAGGTATGATTCACTTTAGTTCTAATGCAAATACAACCTATTTATTAGAAAAATTAGGACTCGAAAGAATAAATAATAGCTTAAAAGAATTAGAGCTAAATAGCCATGATGCATTCTATCCATATACATCCTCCTTATATATGAGAGGATATGTAGAAAAAGAACTGAATGTACCTAAAGATCAATCATTAGAAGTGTTACGTAAAATGTCTATGGATGAATATAGAAAGCATGCTTTGAAAATACATGAATGGATGAAAGATGAAGCGGAATGGAAAAAACACAATATACCATTAAAAGTTGACATGGAATTTCAACGTATTTGGTCTGATAGGCTAGTAAGGGCAACTGCAAAAGACTATATGAGTCTAATAGGGAAAATCAATAATAGAACTGCTTTTCCAAAGCCAATGCAAGATGAGATTGAGAAGATTTTTAATGGGACTGTTGGAGATAGCATATATGAACATGCTGGTAAAAAAGGAGGTTCAACTCCATTTGTATTGACAAATAGTTTTTATGGTACAGATAAAGAAGGAAACAAGGTTGAAATAGTCTTTATGTCTAATGATTTAGATTCTATGGAATCACAAAAACTTAAGAATAACTTAGATTATTTTATTCGATCTGTAGTAACGAGTGAGGAATTTAGAGAAAAGTTATAACAATATAATTTTATTATGTAAACAAAAGGTGCTTTTTTCATGAAGTGCCTTTTGTTTGTTATACAGCAAAAAATATTGAAAGGAATTGGTCAATATCTAATAGAATCAATTTGGATAGAAGAGAAAGTAAAAAGGAGGGATTTTATGACTCAAATCTATTTTGTTCGTCATGCTCATTCTGTCTATACACCGGAGGAAAGAGAACGCCCATTATCCGAAAAAGGACGGAATGATGCGCAAAGTGTGGCAGAGTTATTAAAAGAAGAGAAAATTGATGTTGTAATTTCTAGTCCATACAAACGAGCGATTCAAACTGTCCAAGGAGTTGCAAATCAATTTCAATTATCTATGAAAATTGAAGAAGATTTACGTGAGAGGCTATTAAGTAAAGAACAGGTAGAAGATTTTGAGGAAGCAATTATGAAAGTATGGGAGAATCCCGCCTTCTCGTTTGAAGGCGGGGAATCAAATGATATAGCACAAAAACGTGGTGTCAAATGTATTCAAAATATATTAAAACAATATAAAGGGAAAAATATTGTAGTTGGTACCCATGGAAATATTATGGTGTTAATAATGAATTATTTTGATTCTACATATGACTATCATTTTTGGAAAACACTCGACATGCCAGATGTATATAAATTGACTTTTAATGAAGAGAGTTTACTTGCTACTGCAAGAGTAGAAGAGCGCACTAAAATATAGAAACAGGTCATCATGTGAATAATTTGTAAAATTTTATCGAGAAAGCAGGAAAGAACGGGTTTGTTAGAGAAGTATGCTTTTGTAACATAAAAAAATGCGTGATAAAGGAGGCTGTTTACATGTTTGAGAAAGAGAAGGGGTTAGTAGATCATCCAGAAGGACTCATTGAAGTTCATAACGTATATGAAATTGTGCCACCTGATGGAACAATTATTGGTATGGCAACACCAGAAGAGATGGAAGTTGCTGCCGAACTCGAATTACAGCACTATGCCTATTCTCGTTTACTAGAAGCAAATATTCAGTTAGACGGTTCCTCCTACAAGGATATACTTCAGGAGTTCCAGGAGTATGAAAGAAAGTCAATAGGGTTTTGGCGGGCATTACATAAACGCTTAGCTGTACCTTGGGCATGGGTACTTCGTGTTGATGTTGCAAATGGACCTATATATGTGAATAATGGAAACTCGTATTATGATGGTAATGAAGACGAGGAAGATTATGAATAGATGAAAAGGCAAGAAAGCAGTGAAGGCTGCTTTCTTTTTTGCATGTTTATTTAATTTTAGAATGCTCATTGTTTTCAGGGTCATGTACGTCACTTACTTCGAAGGAATGGATTGCCTGAATTATGATATCAGGACGGTCACTTTCGATTCCATGGCTAGCATTTTGTGCCAGGATATACCGGCTATTTTGAGAGAGCATACGTTGTTCTTGAATGAGCTCTTGCCATGTTTTTTCAAGTTTTATAGCTTCTTCATCAGGCATTCCCCCTTGAATCATTTGCTCGATAGAATGATTTGGATCTCTTCCCATGACGATCAATGGTGTTATTAATGTTACTCCAAGTTGTTTTATTCTTTGTGCACAAGATTTCCATTCTGAAAGCTCAGAAGTAGTAGCCTTATATAAGAAAGGGGATGTAAGAAATTCTGCATATTGTTTTTGTTTATATGATGACAAGAGACTGTATTGATTTAACAATGTAGATTGTAGTACTGCCCGAAGTGATTCTGAATTCATATTGGAGTAACTCCTATATTTTTGTAGCCATATATCATCTGAGTCGGTTTGATCAGAGATAGGTAAATCAAGCTCATCTAATCGATGTAAGTTCATAGAAGTGGAATCAACAAGCACAACAGCTTTTAATTGTTCCGGATACAACATAGCAAACTGCTGCGCACATAGTCCTCCATAAGAATGACCAACTAAAATAATGGGTTGCCGAATAGTAAGCACATGTAATAATTCGCGTAATTCTTTTGTTGCTTGTAGTGTCGTACGTGGTTCGTTACCAAGTTCGCTTTTCCCATAACCGGGGCGATGAAAGAGAATAACTTTATAATTGAGAGCAAGCTTCTCTGCAATTGGCATCCAATCATAAAAAGAACAGCCCATTCCAGTTTGAATAACTACTATTTGAGAACCAGTTCCTTTTATACAAACTTCCATCTTCTTTCTAAGTACTTCTACAAAATGATTCATAGTAATCCTCCTCTAGGATTGAAATATTCTTTGACAAGCAAATGCGATACACCAAATGCCTACACCGAATAGTACAGAGGTACTGAGTGAAAAAGAATTTTTTAATCCAATATAAACAACAAATAATAGAAGTGCTGATGCAGGAAATCCGTATAATACTCCTAAAGCAAATTGACTTAAATCTTGTTTGCTCCCACCTTCAAATGAAAGCCAAAACAAGCTAAGCAAACTGATAAGTGGAAGGGCAGCAATAAAACCACCAATTGTACTATAATGTTTGGCAAACTCAGTTACACCACCGATGATGAGGGCGGAAACGATTACTTTAACGAGGAAATGCATATTTTGACTCCTTTGCTAGTAATGAAAAAGCCTTTTCGATTAATTGCTGTTCTTCTTTTGAAAATTGAGATTCTAACATTTTTAATTTTTCTTCATCTAATAATGTATGTTTCGTTAATGCTTCCTTACCTTCTGTAGTCAATGTTAGATTAACGACTCGTTCATCTTGTTTATTTCGCTCCTTTATCACGAATCCTTTTTGAATAAGGCGTTTCACATGCTCTGATGCTGTATTATGAGATAAGCCTAATTCAGATGCGACCTTACCAATTGTAGTTTCCGTTTCTCGGGAAATGATTTGCAGAATCCGGATAGCTTGGTGAGAGAGATTATCTTCATATTCATACCGTAAATGATAATAAATGGTTTCCCAATTTTGATTGATGTTCCTCATAATGATAATATTCCTCCGTTTTTTATTTATATCTTATAATACGATATATTCGTTTTGCAAGAAGTAAATTCCTTTATTTGCATAAAAATTATTGGAAAAGTTTATTTTTCTTGAAATATACGGTACTCTTAGTGTAAAGGCATACAAATAGCAAGAGAGAGGATGATAGAAGTGAATACATTTAAATGGATTAGTCATGAAAAGATGTATTTAGACCAAATACATGTTGAAAAATGTGGTCCTCTTTCAGTTGGTGTATATGGGGGGAATCAAGAGAGTGATGCGTATGAAAGAGGAGATGCAGTACTAGCTTGGTGGGATCCGCAATTAGAATTTGAATTTGTTATGATCTTTGATGCTCATCATAAAACGAAAAATATACATTATATAATAGAAGCAATTTCTGAAAGAAAAGAGAAGTTACAAGAATTATTCTCATATCCAGTTCATCTTGCGTTTCATCATACACATATGTATTTATTAGCGTTATTTACAGATGAGTTATTTATTGAGAAATGTGAACAAGAGAATGAAGAACTCGCGTGCTTAATTTGTTTACGAAAAGGTGAATTTTTATATTGGTTATCAGTAGGAGAGTGCTTTGCTTATTTATTTCATTCGGAACAATTACAGAATGGAAAAGGGAGATTAAATAAGCGTAAATTTTATGAATATATTGGAAGGAAAAATGTTTTTGCTGCTAATTCGCCCTGCTTCACTTCTGGGGTTCGTGGATTAGAGAAGGGAATGAATCATATTGTTTTGGCGACAGACGGTGTGTTAGAGTGTGATAAGCAAACGTTTGATGATGACCATTCCTTACTTGAAGTACTGCATAAAGGAGATTCTCTTCAGATTGAACCTGCATTAGCGAATGTGCTTGAATGGAAGGGAAGAGATTGTGCGACTATCATTGGGTGGTCAATTGATACAGAAAATAGAGAATGTGCGAATTAATATTTTTCATAAAGTGAGCTTAGGATAAATCCATTCTAAGCTCATTTTCTTTTTCTTGAATAAAAGTAAAATTTAAATAATCCAATGCAAACAAACCTTCAGTATATTTCTAGTGTATCGAAGGTTTATTGTATATGTGGAAACACATTTACTCTGTGAAAATGAAAAAATGATTATAAATATGAGAGAAAAAATTTTCCTGTACGTTATATAAAGTGTAGAAGCTTTTACAAAAAAATAAGGGGAATTACGAAATGAAATCAAATGAGAAAAATTTTATAAAAAGGCTGCAGCGACAAAAAGAAGATGCGTTAGAGTTTATTGTAGATACTTATTTGCCATTAATAAAAGCAATAGTACATAAGGTCCTTATTCCGCTTAAAAATGATGGACTTATAGACGAATGTATCAATGATATTTTTCTTTCAGTTTGGAATAATGCAAACAAGTTTCATGGAGAGCCGGAAGATTTTAAGAAGTGGATTGCAGCGATTGCTAAATTTAAGGCAATTGATTATTACAGAAAAGTTAGTAAGAGAGTTAAGGCTACTTCAGATGATTTTGATGTAAATACAGGAAAATCGGCAGAAGATGAATTAATTGTAATGGAAGATAGAAATGAACTTATGAAGCTAATTCATGAATTAGAGCCTGTGGACCAAAAGATTTTTATCATGAAATTTCTTCTAGGGTTAAAGACAGAAGAAATAGGAGAAAAGCTCGGTTTAACGCGAGCGGTGATAGATAATCGGATTTATCGAGGGAAAAAGAAATTACAAAAAAATGCTACGAATCTTAGTTTAGGAGGTAGTGTAATATGAAAGACATCTACGAGCTGTTAAATGACATTGATATAGATGAAAAAGAATTAGAGGAAATGAAGGCTTATGAATTTGAAAAGGAAAAAGTGAAACGTAACTTAAAACAGGCTATACATAAAAAGAAAAAAACGAAGAACTGGAAAAAGGGTGTCGCTGTTGCATCTATTTTAGTAGGTTTGTCAGTTGTAACACTTGGAATTGGATTTCCTACTTATGCAGGAGGGCTTCCGATTGTAGGGAATATTTTTCGATTTTTAGATAATGGTAGAACGGGATTTTATGAAAATTATAAAGAATTTTCTACTGAGTTAAATATGGTGAGAGAAAGTAATGGGATTAAAATAACAATCAATGATGTGATTTCTGATGGACGAACTGTATCAATAACATATTCAGTGGAAAGTGAGCAAGATTTAGGAGATGACCCAATTATATTAGGTGGGTTAGATATAATTGGGTCTGATGGAGGAACAGGAAGTTCTAAAATTTCTAAAGTTGCAGATAAAAAGTATGTAGGTATGGCGACAACGACACATCATAACAGTAATAAAAAAGACAAAATAAACCTTAGATGGAATATAGACAAAATAGAAACACCGGATAAAAAGAAAGAAATAAAAGGGAATTGGAATTTTGCTCTTACTGTAAAGGCAATGGATAGTAAAGAAAAAACAATTAGTGAAAGTTCCGAAAAAGAAGGCGTAAAAGTAAATATGGAAAAGGTGGCAGTGTCACCGATATCGTTTATTCTTTATTACAATCAAGAAGTTTCTAAAAATACAAGGAAGGAATGGGATGCTGTAGATGTTGAGTTGGAAGTTAAAGATGATTTAGGTAATCATTATTCTGGAGAAGGAAATGGTGGATCAGGTAAGGATTCCTATAATATTCATTGGAGTGATACATTTCAAAATCTCAATGAAAATGCAACGAAACTTATTATCACTCCTCGTGTTAACTTACGAATTCATACCCCCGAAAATCATGGCGGGGTAGAAATGAGAGACGGAAAAGAAAATTGAAGTGCCTAAAAAAGAAGCGAAAAGTAAAGATATTGTTTTAGATGATATCGTAATTGATTTAAAGAAATAAAAAAGGAAAGGACTGTATTGATAAATAAGCAGTCCTTTTTCTTTTATTAAGAAGTTGTAACTAATAAAGCATGTGGATGCTGTGTTTTATATTCTTCTTTCCAAGGAATGCTTAATTGCTCCCAAGTTTGCCCGCTATCTAAAGATTGAAATACACCATTATTATTTAAAGTATAAAATGTATGAGGTTCGGCAGGATTTGTTGCAAGCATAGAGATGACAGTTCCGATTGCTGACGGTAGCCCGTGCTGCACTTTTTGGAAAGGAGTGTTTTTTGTTTTTCGATAAATATAAGATTCATAAGGTATACGATGGTGAGCTAGGTCAGCACTTGGTGCAGCAGAGACAAGTATCGTATCACAATCACCAGGATCGATAGCCATACTATATAAATAGTGATGTTCTAAACCTTCGCTACAAGAAGTCCAACTGTGCCCGCTATTATAACTTTCAAGATATGCACGGTCAGGTCCGCCTATAAATCCGTCGCCACATGATGCATACAGGCGATTAGGAGCCTGAGGGTGCATAAGTAGTTGGTGAGCATCGATAGGAGCGCCGAATTTTTTATCCTCCCAATTTTGTCCATTATCTTTACTTTGAATAACAGCTCCGGCTTCAATTGATACATGGATCGTATCTTGCTTATTTGGATCAACTGTAATCCAACGAATATGATGTGTAAATGGACGTGGTGGAAATGCCCATGTATATGAAGAAAGTAATAATTTCATACTTTTACACTCTTTCCATGTTTCACCACCGTTTTCGGAATAGAACAAAGCGCTAGGTTCTGTTCCTACATAAACAATCCCATAGCCATTAACTTGTTTTAAGGGATTGATAGCGATAGAAGTAATAGCAGAATGTAAAATGCCATCTTCTTTAGGAAAGTCAAAATAGTAGTAAGAATCTCCAATTGGTCTCCAAGAATCACCTCGATCATCGCTTAACCATAATCCCCGACCAAATGTTCCGCAATATATACGATTTGGTTGAAATGGGTCAACCGCAATACAAGTAGGTTGCATATTTTGTAAGTGATATTGAACTTGAAATTCTTCATTTCTTTCTTCTACGACAAGAAGTTCACGTTCCATACAAAGGAATAATCGCTTCAATTTTATATCCTCCTTTTCATTTCTTAACAGTATTAAACAATATGAGAAAGAAAAAGAAGTAGTCTTATTTTTTGTTGAGAAAAAAGGAAATGGTAGTAGGAATAACGAAAGGGGTATAAGTAAGGGGTGGATCGTGGCTAGGGATATAAGTGAATAGACTTGGATAAATTGGTAAGGTCTGTCACATAATAGAATGCAGGAATTATTTTTTTAGGAAATTCACATGGGACATTCACATCATCATGGTCATTCACAAAATAAAAAAGCATTAATGATTGCTGAAGTCATTGGCGGATTTGTAACGAATAGTTTAGCACTTTTATCAGATGCTGGGCATATGCTAAGTGACACGCGGTATCTCTTGTTTTAAGTTTGTTTGCTTTTAAAATTGGAGAAAAAACATAAAGAACCACTTTGCAAAGTATGAAAGAAAAAAGATGATAAAAAGTGTCATAAACCATCTTAGGAAACATACATATATATAATGTGGCCACAAACAGTTTGTAAGGTGAATATTTCATGATATTACTTTACTTCTAAAATATCATCTTTTATAATCAAAGTGGTAATTGATAGAGATTATCATTTTCAATGATTGTAGAAAGGAGTTTTTAAAAGATGAGCAGTCAACTCCGTTTTGCTGTTGAAAATCGTAAGAGGCAGTTAATTGATCAGTTAATTGGGGCGGGTGTGTTTAAAATTCTCAATCGACAATTATACGAGCTCTCTTTAGAGGAACTAGAAAAAGAGTATAGGGACATTGAGAAATATGCCGAGATTCGCGCATAGTTATATAGAATTGTAAAGGAAGAGCCGTTTGCGTTGAGAGAACACGTAAACGGCTCTTTTCATTATTTCATAGAGATTATTTTTTGGATTTCTTTCATTGGTCGTAACCAGTTTTGAGACATGATTTGTTCTATTTGTGCTGCATCCTGGTTTTTTAATGCCTCAATTATTAAATTGTGCTCTTCAATCGATTTACGTGCAGGAATGAAGTTTTGGAAAAAAAGGTATTCAAGACGTAACACATGAAGTTGTATGTTTGCTAAGAAAGGCTCGATATATGTATTTTTAGCGATTGATACGATTGTATTATGAAATTGTATATCTAAGTTTAATGCTTGTTTTGAATTTTTTTCATCTATGGCATTTTGAAATGCCTCGTTTATTTCAGAAAGTCTTATCAGGTCGGTGTCGTTTATTTGATGAATTGCTTGTTTTCCAATAATGGTATGAAGACCAGCGATCGTTTCATAAATGACAGATACATCTTCTAATTTTATAGGAGCGATTTTTGTTTTTTGTCCTGGAACCATCTCGACCAGTCCTGAAAGTTCTAACACTTGCAGTGCTTCTCTAACCGGTGTTCTGCTCACACCTAAAGCTTCAGCTAGCTCTCCATCATTAATCTTTTCATCAGGTTGTAAAACACCTTCAATAATCCAATCTTGTAGTTGATTTAAAACGAGGGATTTAGCAGATACTCTTTCTTGCTTTCGATAGTTTTGAGGAATAGGCATAATCGAACAGTTCCTTTCATTTTATGTTTTGTTTTTTCGTAACGGCAAGTCGTAGTTTCGGTTTTCCTTCATCTGGCTTTTGGCTTAGTACAAGTACCATTACAATAATACAAAGAGCGCCTAAAAATTGAAATGATTGAAACGGAACATGCAAAATGAGAATAGAAGAAATGATAGCTGCAAGTGGTTCTGTACAACCAAATAATGTAGTTTCTTTCGGTGTAAGATATCGTATGCTGTCTAAATATAAATAAAATGCGATGAGTGTGCCGAAAATAACAACGAATGTAATGAGAAAAAGATTGTTAGGCTGTAAATATTTCATGCCAGATAATAAGATAAACTCGTTCGTGGAGAGAAAATGTAAGACGGTTACACCAACTCCTCCAATAATCATCCCCCATCCAACAATGACAGATGAAGACCATTTTTCTAATAATTCCTTTGAATAAAGGCTATAGAATGCTAGTGATAAACCGGATAAAATGCCCCAAACGATAGCTGGTGTTGAAACAGCTAAATTATCAATGGATCCATTCGTTAGCAAGAAAAAGGTCCCGATTAAAGATAGTACGATAGAAATAAAATCGATTTTAGTAGGACGAATATTCCATTTAAAGATAAGGTAAACAGTTATAAATATTGGTGCTAAATATTGTAACAATGTTGCGACTGCAGCATTTCCTTCCTGAATAGAAGCAAAATAGGTATATTGTACAGCCAGCATACCTAACAATCCAAACAGAATTATTTTGTTTGCCTCGGCTTTTTGCTTCCAAATACCAAGCACTTCTGATTTTTTACTGCCAAATGAGGAGAATAAGAGCAAAATAATTCCGGATATAAGTAATCGAATTGTAACTAACCATTCTGTAGAAACATTTTCTTGTTGAAACAGTTGTTGTGCAGCGGTCCCGGATAATCCCCATAAACTAGCACCTGTAATGACCATAATAATGCCTTTCAACCTTCCTGAATCCATAGCTGGGTTCTCCTTTCAGAAAGAAAATTTAATTGAAATATTGAATACAATATGTAATATATCACGAGTAATATTAAAAAAACAGAATTTTTTAATATTAAAGATAGACATGTGATAGTTATAATCATGGTAAAATATTGTAAAGGAGGGATTTGATGATCGGTGGATTTATAATCAGTTTTCTTGTAGGCATGTTAATCATTATTATGGGATACCAAATTCATATAAAAAAGCGGTTATTTCTCATTGCAGGATATCAAGAAGAGACTTTCGTGGGGGATAAAGAGAAACTTGCAAAAATATTTGGGGTTTTTTCTTACGTAATAGGAATTACTACGGCTCTGTTACCATTTGGATTAGAAACAATTGGTGATGCTGCGGGAATTGGTTATGGGATTTTTGTTGTTATAAGTACAATTGTACTTGTTATATGGGCTAATGTAATAAATAAGCCTAGTAACTCTAAAGAACAAACGAAAACAAGATGGTAACCTTTTAGGGAAACCATCTTGTTTTTCTACTTTGTATTATGATGCCACGGTAAAAGGAGGGATTGGATCAACAAAATCATCCCAATCCTGTCTCATTTCTTCATCGGTTAATAAGCATGTATCTAAAGAGCGTTCAATATCATATTGTTTCATTTTAACTCCAATAAAGACTAGCTCTGTTATGCGATCTCCGTACTGCTCATCCAATTTTTTAGTATTTCTGGCTCTTCTATAAGTATTTGCTGCTGCTCAGCTTCTGGTAATGCTGCAATCCATTCACCAGCTCCTTGGATGATAATGGAAGAGCCAGCTTGAGATAGAAGCCCCATCATGTGATTACGAGATGCAAGCCAGAAAAAATCTTTCGCTCTTACAACATCCAAAGGCCATTTTTTTAACCAATTCATAAGTCGAACAGGATGAAATGGACGTTTACGGCGATAAACAAAGGAACTAATGCCGTATTCTTCTGTTTCTGGTGTATGGTGTTCGCTATTTAACTCCTGAATCCAGCCAGCTGATTGACTTGCTTCATCATAGTTAAATAAATTTGTATTTAAAATTTCATTTAGTGGTACTGCACTAAATGAAGATTGTTCTTCTATATGCACTGTTTGTTATTCCGATTGTAAGTGCGTTTTTATTTTCCAACGTAACAATTAATGGTAGTCTCGCAGCGAACAGGGAAATGAATCAGAGTGCACAGGCAAAAAGTGTAGAGCAGAAAGTACCACAAACGAAACAGATCAGTTCTGATTGGAGAGAATTATTAGTTGATCAGGAAGAAGAGCCAATTCAAAATCTACCTACATCAGAACAGTCGCCAGAACAGTTAGAGAAAACGATAATGAACCAGAAGGAAATACAAATAGATGATAAAAACTATATTCAAACAATGAATATAATCGGAAAAGATGTTCTTGGATTTAAAGGGAAACAAATTACATTTACAGGTTTTATTTATAACGATAAAGAAGTAAAAGGAGATAAAATAGTAGTTGCCAGGTATGGTATTACATGTTGTATTGCAGACGCTTCAGTATGGAGATTATTTCTTATTAAAAACTCAGATATGAAATGCAACGCTATCCTTCAAATGCTAATTTCGTTTCGTAATGATGAGTAATCGAATCATATATTTTGGACACACTTAAAAATGTGAGTTTTCAAGTGAACATGTTTAGAAATTGTATTAGAAAGAAATGTTTTGGAGGTATTTTTTATGAGAAGAAATTGTGTAGCATTACTCATTATTGATGTACAAACAGGTTCTTTTCAAGAGAAGCAACCTTTATATAAAGGAAAGGAATTATTAGAAAATATTCAGTTGTTAATTTCAAAAGCTCGTACTGCTCAAGCACCTATTATTTACATGAAGTATAATGGAAAAGCTGGTTCTCCACTTGAACGGGAGACTTCAGGTTGGAGTATTCATAAATCTATAGCTCCATTAGCAGAAGACATTACTCTTGAAAAAAATCATCCTGATTCATTTCATAGAACGAGCTTACAGCAGGAACTAGATGAAAGAAGTATAAAACAAATTGTAATGGTAGGAATTCAAACTGAGATTTGTGTGGATGCAACATGTAGACGTGCTTATAGTCTTGGATATAATCTTACTCTTGTAGAAGATGGACATAGTACATACGACTCCACAATCTTATCTGCATCCCAAATTATCGATCATCATAACCAAGTAATTGGACAATGGTTCGCTCATGTTAAACCTGCTGAGCAAATTAGATTTTAGTGGGTATTTTCATTCTATAATATAGTACGAATATACAATTGATTTCAGATTGAAACATGATTCGGATTACATATAGTGTTATTTTGTAAGCGATTTCTAGATTTTTTCTTCGTAAGGTTTTCATATGTATTTTTGTAAATTATAAATAAAAATACAATATTTTTTATAATTTCCATTGCGAAAATCTCAATCTACTTTTACAATAGAAAAGGTCGTATATATTATACTGAAAAAATAAATCGAAATAATGTGAAAATTACGTTTTGTCTTCGTTCATTGTATATCGTATACACGTAAGACGACACACATCATGTTATCGACTTGTAAGGAGAGAAGCAAATGAAAAGTGTAAGATTACCATCGATTCCAGAAATCATTATTCTTTTATTACTGTTTCTTGCTGTTGTCTTTTCCTTTCAAACGATCTTTAATTTGCCGATTCAATTAGCGCTATTTATTTCATGGTTTTTAGTAATTGCGCTTGGATTAAGGCTAGGGTTTCGTTATCAAGAATTGCAAGATGCAATTACGAAAGGAATTTCTAACGGATTAGAAGCTGTTCTCATCTTAGTTGCTGTAGGAGCACTAATTGGAACATGGATTGCTGGCGGGGTTGTACCGACATTAATCTATTACGGATTAGAATTTATTCATCCGAGTATATTCTTATTAGCAACCTTAATTATTTGTTCAATTACTTCTATTGCAACAGGTACATCATGGGGAACAGTTGGTACAGCTGGTATTGCCATGATGGCAATCGGTGAAGGTCTTGGTTTACCGCTGCCATTAGTTGCCGGAGCAGTACTTTCAGGGGCATACTTTGGAGACAAGTTATCTCCGCTTTCTGATAGTACGGTACTTGCTGCTTCAATGGCAAAAGTAGATGTTATTGCGCACGTTCGTGCGATGCTTGTACTAGATGTACCAGCATATATTATTACCGGTATTATGTTTACAGTTGCCGGATGGATGTATGGTGGAGATAATGTTGATTTAAACAAAGTGGAATTTTTAAAAGAAGCTTTATTAAAGCAATTTGATATTAAAATATGGATGCTTGTACCAGCGGTTATTGTCATCGGACTATTAGCAATGAAAAAACCATCAATGCCAACAATTGCAATGGGAGCGCTTCTCGGTGCAGTTTGGGCAACTCTGTTCCAAGGTATGCACTTTGGAGAGGCAATTGGAACAGCATATAACGGTTTTTCTATTGAATCAGGTGTGGACTTCATTGATAAGTTGCTAAATCGCGGTGGAATCAATGGTATGCTTGGATCAGTAGCAGTTATTATTTTTGGATTAGGTTTCGGAGGGTTACTTGAAAAACTCGGTGTTTTAAAAGTAATCGTATCAAAATTTGAGAAGAAACTAAACTCTGCAGGAAATGTAACACTGTCCACATTAATCGTCGCTTTCTTAGCAAACGTATTCGGCTGCGCAATGTACGTATCACTTATTTTAACTCCAAAAATTATGCAAGACAGCTATGATAAATTAAAGCTCGATCGTCGTATATTGGCTCGTAACTCAGAAGTGGGTGGAACGCTAACTTCAGGTATGGTTCCATGGTCTGATAATGGGATTTACATGGCTGGTATATTAGGGGTCGCAACATTATCATACATTCCATTCATGTGGATGAGCTTTGTATCATTAGCATTGGCAGTTATATACGGATATACAGGGAAATTCATTTGGTATGTTGATGATGCTGAAAAAGGGAAACAAGTGTCATAATATAAAATCATCCCTTCCATTGGTGTATTAGAGATTTTTAATTTCTATAGAAGATGACAATTCTTCATCGTATAGTACGAAGTTAACCCGTAAGTTCGATTAGAACTTACGGGTTGTTCAGTTTCTAATGAGATTAGTATATTTCGCTTATCAAAAAGCAAAATATATAGTATCAAAAACAGGAGGAGAAATATGACTGAATCATTACTGCTGGAGTATGGGGGAGTTATATTAATTCTTATCGCATTAGAAGGAGTTTTATCTGCAGATAATGCTCTTGTACTTGCTATTATGGTTAAACATATACCTGAAGATGATAGAAAAAAGGCTTTATTTTATGGATTATTCGGAGCATTCATATTTCGATTTGGGTCATTATTTTTAATTTCATTTCTTGTGAATGTATGGCAGATGCAAGCGATTGGTGTTTCTGGTTGGTTTTTATCTCCCGATTCATCTGAAACATAATTTTTTAAATATAGAATTATGAATAAACAGGAGTGAGAATCCTTATCGTTTGAAGGGAAGTCTGTTACAATAAAAGCGTAGCTATTATATTTTCAAGGGGATGAAAACATGGAGTACAGAATTGAAAGAGATACATTAGGAGAAATGAAAGTTCCAGCTGATAAATTATGGGCAGCGCAAACACAACGCAGTAAAGAAAACTTTCCGATTGGAACAGAGTATATGCCGATTGAAATTGTACAAGCATTTGCAATTTTAAAGAAAAGTGCTGCGATTAGTAACCAGAAACTAGGGAAGTTATCAGAAGAAAAAGCGCAGGCGATTGTAGAAGCAGTCGATGAAATCCTAGCAGGAAAATGGAATGAACATTTTCCGCTTGTTGTATGGCAAACAGGCAGCGGTACACAATCAAATATGAATGTGAATGAGGTAATCGCAAACCGGGGGAATCAAATTTTAAAGGGAAAAGGGCTTGATGTACATATTCATCCAAATGATGATGTAAACATGTCTCAAAGTTCAAATGATACATTCCCGACAGCACTTCACGTTGCATGTGTGATTGCGGTGGAAAACCAAGTGTTACCGGCAATTACAAAATTAAAAGTAACATTAGAGAAAAAAGTAAATGAGTTTCAAAATATTATTAAAATTGGTCGTACGCATCTGCAAGATGCAACGCCTTTAACGCTAGGACAGGAAATTAGTGGTTGGCATCGTATGCTTGAAAAAACAGAGCGTATGATTGCGGATAGCAATACATATATGAAAGAACTTGCGATTGGTGGTACTGCAGTTGGAACAGGAATTAATGCTCATCCTAAATTTGGTGAGATGGTCGCAGAGGAAATTAGTCAGTTTACAGGAAAACAATTCGTGTCTGCACCGAATAAGTTTCATGCATTAACGAGTCATGATGAAGTTGTGTTTGCACATGGTGCATTAAAAGCATTAGCAGCTGATTTAATGAAGATTGCTAATGATGTACGTTGGCTTGCGAGCGGTCCACGTAGTGGTCTGGGTGAAATTATTATTCCTGCGAATGAGCCAGGAAGCTCTATTATGCCAGGTAAAGTAAATCCAACGCAAAGTGAAGCATTAACAATGGTTGCAGCGCAAATTATGGGAAATGACGCAACAATTGGATTTGCGGCGAGCCAAGGTAACTTTGAGTTAAACGTATTTAAGCCAGTAATTGCATATAACTTCTTACAATCTGCTCGTTTATTAGCTGATGCAACAGTTTCGTTCAATGATAAATGTGCGGTTGGCATCGAAGCAAATAAAGAAGTGATTAACCAAAATGTAAATCGTTCTTTAATGCTTGTTACAGCATTAAATCCACATATTGGCTATGAAAATGCAGCGAAAATTGCTAAACATGCTCATAAAGAGGGATTAACGTTAAAAGAAGCAGCATTACAATCAGGATTATTAACGGAAGAACAGTTTGATGAAATTGTAGATCCGAAGAAAATGATTGCGCCGAAAGAATAATTTTAATTCATAATGGAGAGCCAGGTTCTAATTTTAGAATCTTGGCTCTTTTTTCATGGTAAAATATTTGAAATGAAAGGAAGGTGAGGAGAATGAAATACGCCATTTCTACACTAGCGGTGCTGATTACATTTATCGTATTACAATTGTTACCAAGAACTATATTCACATACTTTTACATGCAGGATTCACGGGATTGGACGAGCGTTGCAACAATAACTCCAGCGGTATCTGCTAATTACTTCTTTGATGTTGACTACATACAATTATTCTTCGTTTTTTTATCTTTCATTGTAGGATTTGTTACACTTAAATTTATTGAGAGAAGGAAAAGAGTTTATATTAAAAGTAAATCCGGTAATAGGAGCTACAAGATAATGCTTATGGGCTATGAAAAAAAATCTATGTTAGTGAAAACATGGATCTTTAATGATTTTCATGAACGAGTAAATTTGAAAATCTTATTAGCAGCCCTAGAATAACCACCCGCGTTACGAAATGATTGACTAATTTTTTTCGTATTGTTCTTATAAATAGGATTCCTTAACACTTCACTAACAGCTTCTTTGATATCCTCCGCCGATAGTTGTTGAATATTTAACATAGCTCCTGCACCAAGTTCTTTCACTCGTTCAGCAATCGTATGTTGATCATTTATGATAGGAAGCATAACTAAGGGTACTTCAAAATAAAGTGATTCACTGGTGCTATTCATTCCACAATGGCTAATAAAGACATCAGTTTGGCGAAGTACATCTAATTGAGGAACATAGTTACGAACAATAAAATTATCGGGTATATTCTTTAGCTGCTCTGCTTTTAATTGTTTGCGTTTGGCGATTTCTTCTAATTGTAAAAATGCTTTTAGCATGGTCAAACGCTCTTGTTTTTGTTCCATATCATCTATTCCTGTCAGGGACATATTTATTTTTGGATCTTGTGAATATGCAAAAGTGGTCCAAGTTGCAATAGATAATAATTTGTTTTGGTGGGCAATCCATTTTCCAGGTAAAGACTGTGCATCGTATATAATATAATCATACGTTTCGTTGGAAATTTCCTCTAGAATGGAGTCGGTGATCATTTCCATTGCATTTAGAAATTGCAATAAATATTCTTGAGGCTGGGGATTAACTGTCCGTAAAAGTCGGATTGGTGAGGGATAATACTCAGTGGGAGATGAAGAAAAACTCAACTGCTTTTCACTTTGAATGGTTGTGAATATTCGAATAGATCTCGAGGGGATTGGAACCAACTAGAGAATAAAAAAGAAATTATAAAAGTAAGTAAGATCTTGATAGATGTTGTGGTGAAATAGTAATCTGTTGCTTTTGATCATGATATGGAAATGAACATGAACATGAATCGTAAATAAGGCGATATAATTGGGCGTAAAAAACAAAAATCTTTTCACAGATTTTTGTTTTTTTATTAATTATAAAATTCCTTTCATTTCACATTGTATACAAACGTTTTTTGAATTTGTTTATAAAATAAGTAAACGTAATGTTGAAATGTTTGTTGAGTTTATGCTAATATGATAAAGTGGATAAACGATATCGTAATTTGTTTAGGTTAATAATAAATTTTTTGGAGGATTGTTTAATATGAGTGATATTTCAGAGAAGTTTTGGGACGCTTCCGTTGAAGAACTGAAAAAAGGATATGTATTTGAAGAGGATACAGAAGAATACGTTTGCTTAGCTTGCGGAGAAACTTTTATAAAAGGTGTTATTTATCAAGAGCATAATGTTTTGTATGAAGCAGAGAAATTCGCACAGCTGCATATTGAAAAGGAACATACATCTATGTTCGCATATTTATTAAGTCTGGATAAGAAGTTTACAGGTTTAACAGATTTACAAAAGAAAATGGTGCAATTTTTTTATATGGGTTTAAATGATAAAGAAATTGTGAAAGAGATGGATGGAGGCAGTACATCGACAATTCGTAATCATCGATTTACATTACGGGAGAAGATGAAACAGGCTAAGGTGTTTTTAGCGCTGATGGAATTGTCGGAAGAAAAATCAAAAGTGCAGTCTAAATTTTTACCGATTCACCGCACAGCTACAATGGTGGATGACAGGTATAATATTACAGAAGATGAGAATGATGAAGTGCTGAAATTGCATTTTACCGAAGGATTAGATGGGCCACTTGTTAAATTTCCGAAGAAACAAAAGCGTAAACTTATCATATTGAGACATTTAGTGAAAAAGTTTGATAGTAGTGAGAAGTATACAGAAAAAGAAGTGAATCAAATTTTAGAAAGTGTGTATCCGGATTTTGTAACTTTGAGAAGATATTTAATTGAATATGGTTTTCTAGATCGAACAGCTGATGGAAGTAAATATTGGGTTAAGTTATAAGAAAAAGACAAAAGAAAGGAGAAATGAAATTTGAAATTACCTACAGATAACACCGAAGAAGGTGTAGAATCACAGAATCAGGAGAAGGAAGGGAAACCGATATGAAAATCAATGTCCATGTTCTTAGTTCCTTTACTTTTAAGTAATGTATTACAATCAGTTGGACAATTGTTTGGGATGGTAGTGGTAGGACGATGGCTCGGTGTGAATGATTTAGCTGCCATTTCTGCATTTTTTCCATTGTTCTTTTTACTTGTTTCATTTGTAATTGGAATTGGCTCTGGTAGTTCAATTTTAATCGGGCAGGCATTTGGTGCTCGAAATGAAGATCGGATAAAAGCGGTTGTCGGTACAACGCTCACATTTACATTTATTATTGGAGCTATTTTAGCGGTAGTTGGAAGCATATTTGCAATGGACATTCTGCGCCTTATGGGGACACCAGAAAACATTATTGATATGAGTGTTCACTATGCACGTATCTTATTTATTTCAATGCCGGTCTTATTCTTATATTTTGCATATACAACATTTATGCGAGGTACAGGAGATTCTAAAACGCCATTTTACTTTTTAATTGTTAGTACAGTATTGAACATGATATTGTTGCCTGTTCTTATTTTTGGTTGGTTAGGATTGCCGGAACTTGATGTTTATGGAGCAGCTTATGCTTCTGTTATATCAACGATTATAACGTTTGTTGTAATGCTTATTTATTTAAAGAAGAAAAATCATCCATTGCAATTGGATGGGGCAGTACGAAAATATCTTCGGATGGATTGGGAATTATTAAAGTTATTACTACGTCTTGGTATTCCAGCAAGTATTAATATGATATTAGTTTCGTTATCTGAGATTGCAGTCATTGCATTTGTAAATCGCTTCGGTTCTGATGCGACCGCAGCCTATGGAGTCGTGAACCAAGTGGCAAGTTATGTACAAATGCCAGCAGTGAGTCTTGGAATTACAGTATCCATTTTTGCTGCACAATCCATTGGTGCGAATCAATTCGATCGATTACAGAAAGTTGTTCGGGCAGGTATTGTGATGAATTATATCATCGGCGGGGTATTAATTGCTCTTATTTATTTGTTCTCAAGAGAAATTTTATCGTTGTTCTTAACAAGTCCAAATACAATCGAAATTGCTCATAGTTTAGTGATGATTACATTATGGAGTTATTTAATTTTCGGTCATGCACAAATTATTGGTGCGACAATGCGGGCAAGTGGAACCGTACTATGGCCGACTATTATCAGTGTTGTATCAATTTGGCTTGTAGAAGTTCCTGTTGCCTATTACCTTTCGTATCATACAAGTCTTGGTATAAAGGGTATATGGATTGGATATCCAGCAGCATTTATTGTGAGTTTACTTTTACAATATGGGTATTATAAACTTTCATGGCAGAAGAAACGGATTACGCGACTTGTTAGTTAGATTGAAAGTAAATAAAAATGTCCCTAAGCTTGAAAGCTTAGGGACATTTTTATTTTGTATGAGTACAAAGAACTCATAAATAACTTTTCAAAGTTACATCAAAATGGTGTCTTATGAGTTTTCCATCATTCATATAGAATTCCCAAGCTTTCTCTGGATCTCCGATAATCTCAAAGGAATTTTCTGTTATATATAAAGCACAATTATCCTCTAAAGCAATTCCATCTATATCACATGCATGATTTTGTAAGAATAAATGGAAAGCAGTTGCTCTATCTGGCTGATTGTAATGGGGACAGAAGTGTTTGTTTACCATATTCCAGCCATCGCTTTCTATATAGCCATCTCCTTTATAATTAGAACGGAAGCCGGTTGTAAACCAGCACATAGCACCAGAGCTATATCCTGCAATGAATGTTCCATTGTGTAGGGCTGCTATTAACTTTTCATCTATTTTGTTTTCCCTCCACTTTTCAAGCATATTGATATAATTTCCTCCGCCTAGATAGATGAAATCAGCAAAATGAATCATTTCACTTATTGTATCTTCGCTATAGCTTTCCTTTATGCAACATAGAATGTGAACATCACACCCTAACTGCTTTTCAAATGTTTCTCTAAATTCTTTTATATAACCTTCATCATCATTGCTTGCTGTTGGGATAAACAATACTCTTGGAGATTGTTTCCCAGTTAGTTCTATAAGTCGTTGATTTATATGGAAATGATCTGTCTGTTCGAGATAACCTCCGCCAATTACAGCTAACTTCATAATGAAGCACCACCTAATAGATTTTTATTATTGATAAAATTTCGCTACAGGAGAGTGTCTTTCCTTCTGCAACAAAAGATGAAAAGTAAAAAGCATGAATGAATAAAGGGAAGGTGTGTGATATACCGAAGTTAAATAAAAAGTGAACTCGATAATAGGAGGGGAAATAGTGAAAAAATTAATTGTAATTATACTAGCTGGAGCACTTATTTGGGCTGGAGTTAACTTTTATAATTCCAAGCAAGAAGAAAAAGAACGGAAAGCAAAACAAGCAGCACTGCAAGAGAAAGAAGTATTACCTCAAGTAGGATTTAAGGCGCCGAAAATCACACTAAAAGGATTAGATGGAAAGCTTTATTCATTAAATGATGCAAAAGGAAAACCGTATGTTATCAACTTCTGGGCGTCATGGTGTGGACCATGTGAAATGGAAGCGCCAGATTTAGTTCGTCTTTATGATAAGTATAAAGAAGACGTTGAAATTTTTGCGGTAAATGCAACAATTGGGGATCCAGTACAAGAAGCAAAGGCGTTTGCAGATCGTTTCGGATTTAAGTTCCCAGTTTTATTAGATATGGATGGGGTGGCTGGACTTGATTATAAAATTGTTTCACTGCCAACAACGTTTTTTGTTGATAAAGATGGGATTATTGTAGATCAAGCGCGTGGAGTATTACCTCCGGATCAGTTGGAAAAGAAATTTAAAGAATTAATTGAGAAGTAAGAGGGGGATATTCCTCTTGTTGATTTGAAATGAAGTTATTATCAAGATCTAAATCGTAAAAAGTCATAAAAAATAAAGGATAATATATATTAGCGATGTACAATATGTATTACCCTTTTACTTCTTGTTTAATAAATACGATCGATTGTACATGTATCTACAGTGAACTACCCGCCACTTAATGCTCTTACAAGCTTCCATCTGCATTTTGACTAAAGTTGTTTGCCTATAATGGATTCTCTTTAATAAAGTGTTAAATTTAATTTAAACAAAGTAAATAAAAATTAACGTAAAGATAATTATATGTTAAACTGTATTAAAATTAATTTAATGTAATTTTATTGTGCAAATTGCTATAAGAAAATTAGGAGGATTAGATAAATGAAGGAGATTGAAAGCAAAGATATACAAAAATGGAAAGACCAATATCCTTTACTAAGCAGGCTCATTTCGATGGAAGAAGTATTTTGGATTAATCCCAATATCGAAAAATTTCAAACGGGAATTAAAAAATCCCCCCTCACTCAAGAAGATGTAAGGGATGCAGAGGAAAGGCTGAAACGTTTTGCTCCATATATTGCTAAGGTTTTTCCAGAAACAAAAGGAATGAACGGTATCATAGAATCACCTTTAGTGAGAGTTCCTTTCATGAAACAATCCTTAGAACAGGATTATCAACAACCTATATTAGGTGAATTATTGTTAAAGTGTGATAGTCATCTTCCTATATCAGGATCTATTAAAGCAAGAGGGGGAATTTATGAAATTCTCAAACATGCAGAGGAATTAGCTTTTCAACATCAAATGTTAACGATACAAGATGATTATTCGATTTTAGATAGTGATAAGTTTCGAAGTTTCTTCTCGCAATATTCAATTGCAGTAGGCTCGACTGGAAATTTAGGTCTTAGTATAGGTATTATGAGTGCTAAGTTAGGTTTTAATGTGACTGTTCATATGTCAGCCGATGCAAAAGAGTGGAAAAAAGATTTGTTAAGAAGTAAAAATGTGACAGTGATTGAATATGAAGCTGATTATAGTAAAGCGGTAGAAGAAGGGCGACTGCAAGCAAATGCAGACCCTAGTTGCTATTTTGTTGATGATGAAAACTCCCATGATTTGTTTTTAGGATATGCGGTAGCTGCATCTCGATTGCAAAAACAATTAGAAGAGTTAGAGATAACAGTAAATGATGAACATCCTTTATTTGTTTACCTTCCGTGCGGAGTAGGTGGTGGACCTGGAGGAGTAGCATTTGGCTTAAAGTTATTGTATAAAGACAATGCCCATTGTTTCTTTGCAGAACCTACCCACTCTCCATGTATGCTACTTGGTTTAATGACTGGACTTCATGATAAAATTTCTGTACAAGATATTGGCATTGATAATGTCACAGACGCGGACGGACTTGCTGTAGGAAGACCATCTGGATTTGTGGGTAAAACTATGGAACCTTTTTTAAGTGGTAGTTATACAGTTAGCGATGAACAGTTGTATAAGTTACTTAAGAAATTAGTCGATACAGAGGGGCTCCATTTAGAACCTTCTGCACTAGCAGGGATGATAGGACCAATGAAATTATGTAAAGAGGGAACCGATTATTTATTGAAGCATAATTTAACAGAAAAAGTGAGGAAGGGTACACATATTATTTGGGGGACTGGCGGAAGTATGGTTCCTGAAGAAGTGAGGAATCAATATTATCAAAAAGGCTTGAATTTAGCGCCAGAGAACTAGAAGTAATTTAACACGAGGGTAGTTTAACCCCCGTGTTTTTTTATTCGAATTTTTTTGTTATTTTTAACGTGGTTCATTATAGTATAGATATAGGCTTTTTTTGAAAGTAAGGACTTGACGATATAAGCTTAATAAATTCGTTATGCAATAGAAAGCTTCATTTTACATAAATAAGAGGATGTGTATATACAATGTCACTACAGTCAAAATATTTAGCGGGTATTTCACTTGGGGTAATGGGAGTAGGGTTTGCGGCGACTATTCCATTTCAGGGATCGATGATAGGAACAATTGTACAAGGTGGATTTGAAGCAGGATTAGTAGGGGGGCTTGCTGATTGGTTTGCAGTCACGGCACTATTCCGTCATCCAATGGGAATTCCAATTCCGCATACAGCCCTACTTCCAAAAAATCGTAAACGGATTACGAAAGGTCTCGTTTCCACACTGGAGAATGATTGGCTGACAAAAGAAAGCATAACAAATAAAGTGAAGGAAATGAAGTTAGCACAAATGGTGTTACAGATTGCAGAAAGAGAGCTGCAATCTGATGCTGTGAAAAAAGGGATTGTTACAATTGCTGAAAAAGCGATTCTTCAAATTGATACCGAAAAGTTAGCTATTGTAATTGAAAAAGAATTAAAAACATATTTACATACGATTAATACAGGAAATATACTGCAAGTCCTTATTGATCAATTGGTTGTACAAGAATATGATGAAAAAACACTTGATTACATGTTAGTTAAAGCGAAAGAGTGGACGGCTCAAGATGAAGCTCGTTATCAACTTGGAAGTTTAGGCATGAAAGCGATGGAAAATATAAAAGTGGATGGATTCTTGCAGTTTACTCTAAAATCTTTCATGAATATTGTAGATGAAGAAAAAATAGGAAGCATATTGCAGAAGTTTGTGATTAGTAATATTAGTAGTTTACAAAATCCTGATAATACCACAAGACAACTTATATTAATGAAAGTTCGTCAAGAACTTATTAATGTGAAGGAAAATGAAGCGGTATTACAGGAATTAGAGAATTGGAAAGAAAGTTGGATCGCAAATTGGAATGCGGCTGACAAGATAAAAGAATTGTTAGGACAAGCGCAGGTAAGAGCAGGCGCTTTTATTAAAAAAGAAGAGTTTGCAGATCAATATCTTCTTCCATTTTTAACGAAGCAAATGAACAAAGTGAAAGAAGATCCAGTAACAGTTCAAAAAATAGAAGGCTGGTTGCAAAAGCAAATTGTAAATCTTGTTGAGAACAATCATTCCAAGATTGGAAAGCTTGTACAAGAAAACCTTGATAAGTTAGACGATCAAACATTGATTGAAATGATTGAAAATAACGTCGGCAAAGATTTGCAATGGATTCGTGTTAATGGTGCTGTTTGCGGGTTTATGATTGGGGTAGTTTTGGAAGGGATTAAAGCACTTATATAGAAAAAAACCTTCCTCATGATATGAAATGCATGTGGAAGGTTTTTTAGTATCCGAAGAAGTTTCCTTCCTCAATTATATGCTAGCGCTTCATTCTTCAAGAAGGCTTATGTTTATATTATAAGCTTTTTGAATGTTTAGCTGATGTGTCCCGTTTCCGAGCTTTAGTGTGTTTTTATACCATTGTTCTTGCTGATTTGAATCTGGATTTTCTTCTGAAGAATTATTCACCTTTTTCGTTAACTCTTCTACATGTTCCCAAGGTGTATTCCCATGAGAATCTTTTTGATTTGTTACTGCTGATAGTGTTATGTCGCTATCTTTTACAAGATGAACAGACACGTTTGATCTTTCTTGTACAGACCAATTGCTTTGTAATTGGCCTGGGTAAAGAGAGAGTTCTCTTTCAGAACCGCGAATTTCCACATTTTTATTTTGAGGGAGAACGAGTGTTGCTGTCATTCTTGACTGCGAAGCAAAGAATTTATGGTGAACAGGTAAAGGTTTTAATGTTACATACATTGTTTCACCAACTGTGTGAATGGCAATGAAATCGTCCTGCTTTAGTTTGCTTTTTTCATTTGCTTTCATAGTCATTTCATATGTTCCTAATAAATGTACTTTATTAATGTTACTACCTTCTATTGTAAGAGGAGTATTACTCGTATCAACTACAATCTTTTTAATAGAATCAGGGATGTCATGTTGCACTTCTGGGATGTTATTTGTTTGTTCAGTTGTTCCAATGGAATAACGAATCTCCTCTAGCAATCCAGTGGATAATAAGAAATAGAATGCAATTCCAACTGTTCCTAATACACCAATAAAGAAAATACTAAATATATCATATTTAATAATAGGCTGATCTTTTTTAGAGAATGTAATATATAGTAAAATTTCAATACCGAGCACAATGAAAAGAATAGGCCACCAGGCTGTAAAGTTATCAAATACTTGTATACCTTTTATAGTTGAAAATAATAAGAAACAACCTAATGCGATAATTGAAATCCCCATAGATATCGTTCCTACACGCCATGTTCTCATTCTTTAGCACCGCCTTTTTCTTCTTTATTTCCTAGTAATAATTTAAAGCCACCACCAATTAAAAGGAGGGCAACGATAGATGTTTGGAAATAGCGATAATATAATTCGCTAATATGAATCTTAAATATAGTAGCGAAATAATCGTCAAAAATAGGGAGGAGTGTTTGATCTAGTAAATAATAGCATCCTAACCCGATGAGTCCGATGCCAAGCCATTTTTGATGATTAATAAAATAATCGATAATAGGTGTGTCTTGTAAGTCTTCTTTTCCGTATTTGGATGTTTGCTGTAATGTATCGAAAAAGCTATAAAACCAAATGATAGGTACTAAAAATAAGAAGGCGGAAAGTCTTAATAAATCAAGCATATAAATGGCAAGTAGAAAGGCTGCCATTAGCTGAAGACCACGGCGCTGTAAGCCTAAATACATATGACCCGCTCCAGGGAACATCGCTAAAATAGAAGCGTATGTTTTACTTTTCCTTCCTTGTTCTCGGTGCTCCTCAAAATCTTCGAAAATAGTACGATCGACTAATATTTCCCCACATTCTTTTTTCTGCAGCTGCTGGACGACATCGAAGAAATTATAAATCCATAGAACAGGTAACGTAGCGAGAAAGATAAGAAAACTTTCACGAGATGTTAATAGTGTAACGAATATAATCATGCTACCTAGTCCTGTAAAAGCGACTAAAAATGTAAGTCCACGCTGCATAAGTCCTAATTGGAAATGCCCAAGTCCAGGGATGATGGATAAGAGAATGATATAAAATCGTTCACTTTCACGTGCTGCTTCTTGCGTTAGGTCTTTCTCTTTTTTCCATGACTGATTCACTATAGAAATAATTAAGTCTAGTATATTTATTCCCCATACAAGTGCTAATAAAAATAGGATAAGGAAAACAATCCCGTGATTTCCGAAGTTAATAGTAAAGCCTACCGCAGCGAGAAATAATAATAATGAACTACCACCATATATAATAAAACGACCAATTCGCTTTAAATATAAATGTCCAAGCCCAGGAATTAACCCTAGAACTAGCGCTAAAAATGGGTTTTTATTCATGTTTTGAACCTCCGTTCGTTTTTGAAGTGTGTATAGCTTTGTTTAAAATTTGTTTTGAAATCGAAATCCCACTTTGTTTGGAAGATTGTTCAAAACTAGAAGTTACTGTGAAAATATAATGGAATAAACCGCTTGCCATAAAAATTAAAGTAGCTGCAGTTGCAATTATGTAGTGAATGAGCGTACTTTTCATTTGTCTTGGTTGCTTATTACTCATTTTTTCTTCAAACTTAAGTTTTTCGAAGTTGATTTGCTTCATAACCTCATTTGTAAATGAATCATCATTTATCATTGGAAGGTTTTCATTTTGTTCATCAATGATTTCCATATAAAGTGCTAAACAATGATCACATTCATAAAGATGTTGTTCCATGGATTCACGTTCGTTATGTGATAGAAGATCTAAAGTGTAATTGCACCAAGCTTCTTTTGAAAAATGCGTCATAAAAAATCTTCCTCCTTCCAATGTTTTTTGATCCATTTTCTTGCTCTATAAAGCTTCATTTCGACTGTTTTGACTTCAGCGTTTTGTTGAGTAGCAATTTCTTGATAACTTTTTTCTTCTAAGTAATGTGCGAGAACGACATCACGATAATTCTCTGGAAGTTCTCTTAGTTTTTGAGTAATCAGCAATTTTTGCTCTTTCGTCAGTAACAATGCCTCAATATTATGAGAGGATTTTATATCTTCCTGAGTTTCTTTTGATAAGGAGAGCTCTACTTTTTCCCTTGCTTTCTTTCTCTTATAATCAATGGCATGATTTGTAGCAATCCGCGTTATCCACGTTTTTAATCCGCGGAATTGATAGTTAGGGAGAGAAGCGTGAATCTTTACGAATACTTCTTGTGTGACATCTTGGGCATCCTCCTCATGTCTTAAAATAGCAAAAATAACTTGGAAAATATAATGACGGTATGTTTCTACAAGGATGCGAAAAGCATGTTCATTTCCTTGCTGTGCTTTTTCAATTAATTGTCTTTCTTCAATTGTTCTCTCCCTCCTTTTTGACGCATTCTATTATATAGACGTAAGAAATGATAAGTAACCCTACACATATATCATAAAAAGAATAATATATTTTAGGGGAAGAGACTACTTCAAAAAAGTGTGAACAAATGGTTTAGGGAAGTATATAATGAGCAATAGGGAAATGTTACATGGGAGAAAGGATGTGAATGTTAGTAGAGGAACTCCTATACTAACAAACATGAAAATAAAAGTATTGATAGCCGATGATAATTCTTTTATTAGAGAAGGTATGAAGATTATTTTAAGTACATACGAAGAATTCGAAGTGCTAGAAACAGTAAATGATGGGCAAGAGGCTCTAGATTATTGCAAAAAACATGATGTGGATATTGCGCTTTTAGATGTTCGTATGCCAAATATGAATGGTGTGGAAGCCACAAAATTAATTTGTGAGGAGACAAAAACAAAGCCGCTTATTTTAACGACATTTGATGATGATGAGTATATTTTGGAGGCAGTAAAGAACGGAGCGAAAGGCTATTTGCTAAAAAATAACGATCCGGAGCGCATTCGTGATGCGATAAAGGGGGTATATAACGGGCAAACTGTTATGCAAGACGTAGTACTTGATAAAATTAAGTGTAACTTACTGGAAAATAAAGAAGAGGAATCAAAAATAGATAAGAATCTTTTCACAGAAAGGGAACTTAGCATTATCGCATTAATTGCAAAAGGTTTCTCTAATAAAGAAATTTCAAAACAGCTTTTTATATCGGAAGGAACAATTGCGAATTATATTACGTCTATTTTAGGGAAAACGGGTCTTGAACATCGTACGCAAATTGCGATTTATTATTTAACAGGGAAAGTAGACTAATTTTATGGAGTTTTGGTTAATTGTAAGTAAATTAATTGTCTTCTTATATATAGTGTTCAGTTATATTCACTCAAATGTTACGAACTTACCGTGGGTTATATTTACTTTGCTTTCGTACCTTTGTATAAACGTGACAATTTCTATTTTAAAAAAAGATGCGTATAAAAAAATATTAATTGGACTATCAATCGGTATTATCGCTTTGTTTACATGGAGGATTCATCCGTTTTTTATTTTGTTTTTACCTTTGAACTTATACGAAATTGTATCTTATTACATAGAAAAGAAATGGCAGATCTTTTTCATTATGATTCTCCCTATCGTTTTTGCGGATGAAAGTGTTCAAATGACATATGGACTCATTACTGCATTTTGTTTTCTTGTTTTAATGATGGCAGACCGTTACATAGTACGATTACTAAAGCTTGAAAAGCAAAATGATAAGATGCGAAAAGATATGCAGCGGCTCACAAAAAGTTTAAATGAAAATAAAGAATACATAAGGCAATCAGAATACACATTTAAGTTAGAAGAACGAAATCGATTATCACAAGAAATTCATGATAAAATTGGTCACTCCATGACAGGCGCACTTATTCAAATGGAAGCAGCAAAGAGATTGATGGAAATAGATAAAGTGAAAGCTACGGAGTTACTACAAAATGCGATTCATATTTCTAAAGATGGGATTGAAAATATTAGAATTACCCTTAAAAATATGAAACCACCAACTGAACAAATTGGAATTCATCGTATGAAATTATTCATAGATGAATTTGCGAGCAAGCATGATATAAAAATTCCGTTTGTGTATAAAGGGAATTTGGATACAATTTCCCCTATCCAATGGAAAATCATTGGTGAAAATATTATGGAGGCGTTAACGAATGCGATGAAATATGCTGATGCGACAGTTATTTCAATAGATATTCATGTACTTAACAAGATGGTCAAGGTACAGGTGAAAGATAACGGAAAGGGTGTAGTCTTTGTTAAAAAAGGACTCGGTATTATTGGGATGGAGGAGAGAACAGCGTCTGTTAATGGGAAAATAATTGTAGATGGAACGAATGGCTTTTCGGTAACAATGTTGTTGCCGATTCAGTAAGACATGATTGAGATGAAGGATCTCATATGAAAAAAGTGAATATTCTCATGTGAAAAGAATGAACTTCTGCACTGAGCAGGTTCATTCTTTTTGTTTATAATAACAGCAGAGAAACCGAAATAGGGGTGAAATGATGAACGCATTAGAAATAAAAAATTTAACAAAAAAATTTGGTGATTTCATCGCAGTAGATAATATGTCTTTAGCTATTAAAGAAGGAGAGATATTTGGATTTCTAGGATCAAACGGTGCTGGTAAAAGTACAACAATTAATATGATTGCTGGATTGTTAAGAAGTAATGAAGGTGAGATTAGCATACTAGGAAAAAATATAAAGAAACATAATCGATTTGCAAAAATGAATATCGGAATTGTACCGCAAGATATAGCAATTTATGAGGAGTTAACCACCTATGAAAATGTGAAATTCTTTGCGGGTCTGTATGGATTACGAGGTGCAGAATTAAAAGCGAGAGTAGAAGAAGCACTGCAGTTTGTAGGGCTAAGTGATAAACATAAAAGTTATCCAAAGAACTTTTCCGGTGGGATGAAACGAAGACTTAACATTGCTTGTGCCATTGCGCATCATCCGAAGTTAATTATTATGGATGAGCCGACAGTTGGAATTGATCCGCAGTCAAGAAACTATATTCTTCAGTCTGTACGGAAATTAAATGAAATGGGTAGCACCATTATTTATACGAGTCACTACATGGAGGAAGTAGAAGAGATTTGTACGAAAATCGCAATTGTTGATCACGGAAAAATTATTGCAGAAGGTACGAAAGAACAATTGAAAGCTATTATTACAGATACAAAAGATATTTGGATTGAAGTAAAGTCAGTTGAAAATATAGATGTGAACAAATTAAAAGAAATTAGTGGTGTTAAGGCTGTTCAAATAGAAGAAAACGTAATTAAAGTGAATTCTGATACAGGGGTCAACAACTTAAACAAAATCGTTCAGCATTTTATCAATAATGATATAGAAATACGTTCACTTGAAGAGCAAGCACCTAACTTAGAAACAGTATTCTTGACATTGACAGGAAGAAATCTACGGGATAAATAAGATTTACTAGTAAAAAAAGGGAGGTTCATCGATTGAACATCTTCAATATAGCCATAAAGGAAATCAAAAGTGACTTTCGAGATATAAAAACGTTAGTGTCTATGCTAGCATTCCCGGTTATGCTTATGCTCATTTTGGGCACTGCTTTAACGAATGCATTTAATAGTGATAACCTTTCTATTAAAAATATCCAGGTGTTATACAAAGATGAAGCAGGTGGTAGGTTCTCTCAGGCCTTTGAAACATTGATAAAGGAAACAGGCAAATCGGGCATTCACTTTAAAAAAGCAGCAAAGGATGTAGATGGAAAAGAAGAAGTGAAACAAAATAAGTATGCCGGCTATGTAGAAATGAATCAAAACGGCGTGAAGTTATATGAGAGTGATCGGAATAGTATTGAAGGAAGTATTATTGAAGGGATGCTTACTACATTCGTCGATAAGTACAACGTAGCGGTGGAAGTTGCGACAGTAGATCCAGGGAAAGTTAGTACAGTTATTTCAAGTGGAAATCATGATGATTATATAAAAGAGACATCTTTACAAGCTGCTAAGAAACCAGGTTCTATGGACTATTATGCGATTGCGATGACGACAATGATTGCCTTGTATGGAGCGATGGGAGCAAGCTATCTGATTCGCGGAGAGCGATTACGAAAAACGGGAGATCGTTTAATTGCTGCACCTGTTAGTAAAGCGGAAATTTTCATTGGGAAGATACTTGGTAGTATTGTAGTAAATGCACTTTGTCTTTTTCTCGTCGTTTTCTTTAGTAAATTTGTTTATGGGGCAAATTGGGGCGACCATCTTGGAGTAGTCTTTCTTATTTTACTAACAGAAGTATTTCTTGCAATTAGCTTCGGATTAGGTATCGGGTATATTACGAAAACAGGTGAGGCATCTAAGGCAATCATTATGGTTGTTGTACAATTAGCTTCTATTTTTGGAGGGGCGTATTTCGTAGTTGAAGAAAATATGATTACAAATTTATCACCATTAACATGGGCGAATACAGCGATTATGAAAATTATTTATGCGAATGAAGTAGGAGCGGCACTTCCAGTAATCTTTTTAAACCTTGGGATTTCAGCACTGTTTTTATTGATTGCGATTATCGCATTACGCAGACGGGAGGGGCTATAACATGAAAGATATTTTATGGCTCATACAAAAAACATTATCTGTACTTTTGAAAAATAAAAAAGGGTTACTTCTTATTATTGGATTGCCAATAGTAGGGTCATTAATGGCATTTTTAATATACGGAAATGCAGGGCAAGGTACCCTACGTATTGGGGTTGTAAATAATGAAAATCATTATATAGCAAATGATACGGTGAAATTTATAGAAGGGTTAAATCATGTAGAAGTGAGTAAAATTAAGGCGTCAGAAATAGAAGAGAAGCTTGCCTCGAAAAAACTTGATGGAGTGATTACGTTAGATTCAGGTTTTTCGCAAAGTGTTCGAGATGGTAAGCCGAGTCATATTCAAATTTCCTCGATTAAAGGTGCTCAAGTAACAGAGTTTATAAAATCGTATTTGTATAATTATATTGATAATATAACAGCAATTAGTAAAGTAGCACAAAAGGATCAAAGTACGTTTGATAAGATGTATGCAAATTATCAAAAAAATTCATTCAAGCTAACAGCATATACGCTTAAGGATACTTCGAAAAATAAAGATATGACGAATCAAACAGTTGGTTATCTCATTATGTTTATGTTGTTTTCAGCAGTGAATTTTTCAGAACGGATTTTGAGAGAAAAAGAGAATAGAACGTATTTTCGATTATTATCAACACCGATAGATGGGAAGAAATATATATTATCTAACGTTGCTGTTAATATGGTTATCATGATGGTGCAAATCATTGTAACGGTACTGTTTATGACCAATGTATTTCATATTGATACAAATATGCCTTTGCTTGTTATGATTGGAGTACTGATGATATTTGGTTTAATTGCAATTGGTTTATCGTTAGCAGTTGTGTCTTTTGCTAAGAATTCAGTTTCTGCTAATGCAATGCAAAATATCATTATTACACCAACATGTTTGCTAGCGGGATGCTTCTTTCCATTTGAAATTATGCCAGCATCTGTGCAAAAAATAGCTGATTTTCTTCCTCAGCGTTGGTTATTAGATACGATAGGGGAATTACAGCAAGGGACACCGTTTTCTGATTTGTATTTAAACATTTTAATTTTATTCGCCTTTGCGATTGCCTTTTTCTTAATTGCGATTTATAAGTTTGGCCATAATAATGATGCGAGGAATTTTATTTAATAAAAGGGGTGCGGCATCATGCCGCATCCTTTTTTTGTAATTGCTCATAAAACATAATCGCTATTGAAATACTATCTGAAGACAATTATTTTGTACGGAAGGAAAACAAAATGGTAAAAAAAATATTACGCATTATTTCTATTATTATTAGCATAGTAATTCTTCTAGTTGTTTGGATGCATATTGATGTAACACTGGGAAGGAAAGTAGAAGCTGATAAAAACCAACGGAAAGAATATGTTCCTCATTATAGTGATTTTCAATTATATGTAGAGGGGAAACCTCTATATAGTCAATTATTTTCTGATATAAAAGAAGCAAAGCGTTCTATTTTTACTTATTTCTATATTATTTCGAATGATAAAAGTAGCCATACTTTCTTAAATTTGTTAAAAGAAAAAGCAGAAGAAGGAGTACAAGTGTACTTATCGGTCGATTGGATTAATGATTTGTCTTTCGAAAGAAAATATAAAAATGAATTACAAGCAAGTGGTGTTCATTTTACATATAGCAGGAAACCGGAGTTCCCATTCTTTTTTTATTCGCTCCATCATCGTAATCACCGCCGCATTACAACGATAGATGGGAAAATCGGGTATAGTGGTGGATTTAATATAGGTAATGAATACTTAGGGAAAGATAAGCGCTTTGGATATTGGCGGGATTATCATATACGCTTGCAGGGAGAAGGGATAACAGATTTAGAGGAGCAGTTTGTATTAGATTGGAAACGAGATACTTCGGAAGAAATTGTGAGAACAGCTGAGCCTGTTATTAAAGGAAAAACGTTACACACTATGTCTAGTTACAATGGACATAAAGTAGTTACGAAGTATATGGAATTAATACAACAAGCAAAGCGTTCTATCGTGATCGCCACGCCTTATTTTATACCAAGAGATAAAGAACTTATGAATGCTTTAATTCAGGCACGAAAACGGGGAGTATCGGTAAAAATACTTTGGTCTTATAAACCTGACGTTCCGCTTATTAAAGAAGCAGCCTACCCATATATTCGTCAGTCGATTGAAAATGGAATCGCTGTATATGGATATAAAAAAGGAATGTTTCATGGGAAAGTAATGGTATTCGACGATGAAATAACTGTGATTGGTACAACAAATTTTACTTCGCGTAGTTTTCATATTAATGATGAGATGGACTTTTATGTATACGGTGGCCCGATGATTCAACAAGTGAATCACGCGTTAACACAAGATTTTCAAAATTCAAAAGAGATCACTTCATCCTTTTTTGATCGTTTATCGTTTTTAGAGAAGTGCAAAGAAAAAATAGCGTGGGTGTTTAATTATTATTTATAATAAAGGTAGATGTGGGATTCATGTAAAATAGTTCTATTGTTGTGAAAGGAATTTCAAATAGTAAATGAAATAATAAAGTAATTTGTATTCAAAAACGCTTAGAGAATAAACTCGAAGCGTTTTATTGTTTATTGTATAGTATTTTGAATTCAATCTCTTAAAAAAAATTGCCTATAGATCTTTTTTTAAATAGTAATGTTTAAAGTCTCTACCGACATTATCAAGGACACCAAACTCTTGATAACCGTGCTTTTTATAAAAATCTAATGCTTGAAAACTTAAAGTATCTACTTTTATGAAATCACAATTTTTTTCTAAAGCTATTTGTTCGATTTCTAATAAAAGTTTAGTTCCATAACCCAGTTTGCGTATGTCTTCATCCATTATAAAAGTATGAATCTCTAACCAATTCCAGCAAATTTCACCTAATATTCCTCCGCGAATCTTGCTGTCTTCATCCTTAAGAAATAAATGAATCTCCTGATAGCTTCCCCTTAAATCTGTTGGGAAATGTTTTAAATTATATTCATAAAGTTTATTATTAATGTTGTCTTTATTAGTTGCATTTAATTCTTTCGTAATATGTAAATCCATTCGTCTTTCCTCCCGCAATTTTTTGTGAAATGATAAATATGAAACGAATTTCTTTATTGAATAAGTACATCATCTCAATATACTTATTCTAACATAAAATTTACAATATTCTGTTTTGTGTTTTCTGATATTCAAAAATAATAATTCGGTCTAGCCTCTGGCTTAGGTATATAACATCTACTGTTAACTCATGGAAAGGAATACTATTTTGGGTTTTATTTTACCGGTTCGAACCATATAACAATTAACAAGCGAGAATAAGTTCTATAATATTTCACACGCGGAACCGTATTTTTCCATTTAAATATCCTTTGAAGGATAAATATAGATGTTTTGGAGGTGGATTAGCATTGAATCTTCAAATTGCTATTCGTGAGATTGTGGAGCGCATGCTCATGCTTAAACTAGATCACCCATTAAGAGTCGGTGTTAGTGGTATAACAGCTTCTGGGAAAACAACATTTGCAAATGAGTTACAAAACGAAATTCATTTGCAAGGAAGAAAAGTCGTTCGGGCGAGTATAGATAATTTTCACAATCCAAAGGTAGTTAGATATTCACAAGGTAAGGAATCAGCTAAAGGATATTATGAAGATGCTCATGATTATCAAGCATTTGCTGAGCGATTATTGGTTCCGTTAGGACCTGATGGAGATATGCGATATGTGATGAAATCACATGATTTAGAAACGGATATGTATACTAAAACGGAATCTATACTCGCTTTAAAAGATATGATATTTATAATAGATGGTACTTTTTTATTAAAAAAAGAGCTCCAACATTTATTTGATTATAAAATATTTGTAGAAACAGATTTTGAAACTGCAAGAGAACGTGGTTCAAGTCGGGAGGCGAAAGCCTTTGGGAATAAAAAGAGGGCAGAGGAAATATTTTTACAAAGATATCATGCGGCTTGCCATATGTATATAGAAGAGCATGCACCAAAGCAATGTGTAGATGTAGTTTTTATGAATAATGTTATTGAAGCACCAAGGGTTGTATTTCAGAATTTGTGATTTTAGCAATGGTATTGATAGCGATTGTTATAAGGTAGTTTTATGAATAGTGGATAATAGGGCACTGTTTTCTTTTCAATACCGCTAGGGTACTACTTTTTTAGAAAGAGTAAGGTGCGGCAAAATACCGCACCTATTTTTAAGGTCAAAGTTACAGTTGTTCTATTCGAGAAAATATTATTTTTCTTCTACGAGTTCTGTTAATTCATGATTAATTAATGTGCCAATATGCTCACCTAAACATATTTTTTTCATAACTCCTGGTTCATCGAAGTTAAAAACATGTGTTGGTAAATGATAGTCACGAGCAAGTAATAAGGCTGATTGATCCATCACTTTTATATTGTTTCGAACGACATCATTATAATTTAAATGACGATACATTTTGGCTGATTTATTTCGTTTTGGGTCACTTGTAAAAACACCGTCTACACCTTGTTTTGCAACTAAAATGGCATCGCTATTCATTTCGATTGCTCGCTGGACACTCGGATAATCTGTCGTAACGAACGGTTGCCCATTCCCGCCGCCAAAGATAACGATATATCCTTTATCTAAATGATGAACAGCCCGTAAACGGATGTAGGGTTCTGCCACTGCTGTAAAGGGGATAGATGTCATAACGCGTACCTCTTTATCTGTCTTACTTGTTAATACACCGCGCAGCATGAGACTATTAATAATTGTACCTAATGTCCCTATATTGTCTGCTTCAACGCGATCAATCCCCCATTCTTCAGCTAAGTTTCCTCTGAAAATGTTTCCTCCACCAACGACAAGAGAAACTTCAATACCTAAATCGACGATTGATAAAATCTCCGTTGCGATATGTTCTAAACGTTTGGAACCGAAACTATTTCCATCTTGATCAGCAAGAGCGCCGCCGCTGAGTTTAATTAAAACACGCTTGTATGGTTTCATTATCATCACTCCTTATTTTGAAGAATAGGTTTTTCCGGTGGAGTCCGTAACTATCACTGAGAATTAGTTCTCATCATACTTGGATTCTTATAGACAGTTTATTCTTGATCTACTTGCTTTGCTCACGTGAAAAAATTTTGCATGCAAGTAGCATATCGATTTGCAATAAAAAAGGAGCAGAGGCGAATGCCTTTGCTCCTTTAAGAGAAATTGAAATAGGAAAGGAAGAGTTGTAATGAAACCTTTCGTAGAATTCTTCATAACCTCCACTCCTTTTCATTTTATATATGTTCAAATAAACCTATCTTTTAGATTATACAAAGAAATCAGATATTTTATCAATGTTATTTTCATTTTTTTATCTTCAAAGGGTGTCAATGAATATTTAAAGAAAAAAATTCGAATTTTTTGTGACGAATCTGTAGTTTTTTGTCTGATTTTGTAGGTTCGCCTATATTATGTGAGTAAGCTTTTATAAATTCAAATTGAAAGCGTTCGCATGAAGGGATGAAAATATATGAAAAAATTCGGATTAGCAACACAGATTTTTGTTGCACTTGTTTTAGGGATTGTAGTAGGGGCAATCTTTTATGGCAATAAAACAGCGATTTCTTATATCACACCAATTGGGGATATATTTATCCATTTAATTAAAATGATTGTAGTACCGATCGTTATTTCAGCGCTGATTGTTGCAGTAGCTGGTGTAGGGGATATGAAAAAGCTTGGGAAATTAGGCGGTAAGACAATTCTCTATTTTGAAATTATCACAACAATTGCGATTTTAATGGGATTAATCGCAGCAAACGTGTTCCATCCAGGAACGGGTGTTGATATGAATAACTTACAGCAAAGTGATATTTCATCATATAAACAGACGGCTGATGCAACAGAGAAAAAAGGTTTTGCAGAAACGATTGTTCACATTGTACCAAAGAATGTATTTGAATCAATTGCACAAGGCGACTTATTACCGATTATTTTCTTCTCTGTGTTATTTGGTTTAGGAGTTGCAGCAATTGGGGAAAAAGGAAAACCTGTATTTAACTTCTTTGAAGGTGTACTCGAAGCGATGTTTTGGGTTACAAATCAGGTTATGAAATTCGCACCATTCGGTGTATTTGCATTAATTGCGGTTACGGTCGCAAAATTTGGAGTAGCAACACTACTTCCTTTAGGAAAATTAGTGCTAGCTGTGTATGTAACTGTTATACTATTTGTTATTGTTGTATTAGGTATTAATGCACGAATGGTAGGGATAAACATTTTTACATTAATGAAAGTTTTAAAAGAAGAACTTATTCTTTCGTTTACAACAGCAAGTTCAGAAGCTGTTTTACCTAATATAATGAGAAAAATGGAAGAGTTCGGTTGTCCGAAGGCAGTCGCTTCTTTCGTTATTCCAACAGGGTATACATTTAATTTAACTGGTTCGGCTATTTATCAAGCATTAGCAGCATTATTCGTCGCGCAAATGTATGGTGTACACATGTCTTTAACAGAGCAAGTAACATTATTATTCGTTTTAATGTTAACGTCAAAAGGTATGGCAGGAGTTCCAGGTGCTTCATTTGTTGTTGTACTTGCGACATTAGGTTCAATGGGATTGCCGTTAGAAGGTATAGCATTAATTGCTGGTATCGACCGCATTTTAGATATGATTCGTTCGTCTGTCAATGTGTTAGGGAATGCATTAGCAGCCATTGTTATGTCGAAGTGGGAAGGCGAATTTGATCATGAGAAAGCGAAACAATATGTAGAAACAGTCAAACAAACAGAAGCAGCATAAGAAATAGATGAGGAGTGAGTAATAATGGCAACATTAACTGAAACTACAAAAAATGTACGAATTGAAAAAGACTTTTTAGGTGAAAAAGAAGTACCAATGCATGCTTATTATGGAGTTCAAACAATGCGTGCTGTAGAGAATTTTCCAATTACAGGGTATAAAATCCATGAAGGGTTAATTAAAGCTTTGGCAATTGTAAAAAAAGCAGCGGCACTTGCGAACACTGATGTAGGTAGATTGGAATTGAAAAAAGGCGGTGCGATTGCAGAAGCAGCGCAAGAAATTCTTGAAGGGAAATGGCATGATCATTTCATCGTCGATCCAATTCAAGGCGGCGCGGGAACTTCTATGAACATGAATGCAAATGAAGTCATTGCCAATCGTGCCCTTGAATTATTAGAAATGGAAAAGGGAGACTATCATTATATTAGCCCAAATAGCCACGTGAATATGGCACAATCAACAAATGATGCATTTCCAACAGCAATTCACATTGCGACATTAAATGCATTAGAAGTGTTATTACAAACAATGGGCTATATGCATGATGTATTTGAATTAAAAGCAGAACAATTTGACCATGTGATTAAAATGGGGCGCACACATTTACAAGATGCTGTACCAATTCGTCTTGGGCAAGAATTTAAAGCATATGCTCGTGTAATTGGACGTGATATGAAACGAATTCAGCAATCCCGTCAACATTTATATGAAGTAAATATGGGGGCAACAGCAGTTGGAACAGGATTAAATGCAGATCCTGAGTACATTGAAGCAGTGGTGAAACATTTAGTTTCAATTAGTGGATTGCCTCTTGTTGGAGCAGAAGATCTAGTAGATGCAACACAAAATACAGATGCATATACGGAAGTATCAGCTGCACTAAAAGTATGTATGATGAATATGTCTAAAATTGCAAATGATTTACGCTTAATGGCATCTGGTCCGCGTGTTGGACTTGCAGAAATTATGCTTCCATCTCGTCAACCAGGTTCATCTATTATGCCAGGGAAAGTAAACCCTGTTATGCCAGAAGTAATTAACCAAATCGCATTCCAAGTAATCGGTAATGACCATACGATTTGCCTTGCTTCAGAGGCGGGTCAATTAGAGCTAAATGTTATGGAGCCAGTACTTGTTTTCAACTTACTTCAATCAATTAGCATTATGAATAATGGTTTCCGTGCCTTTACAGATAATTGTCTAAAAGGAATTGAAGCGAACGAAGGGCACTTGAAAGAATACGTTGAGAAAAGTGTAGGGATTATTACAGCTGTTAACCCACATATCGGCTATGAAGCAGCGGCTCGTGTTGCAAAAGAAGCAATTGCAACTGGGCAGTCTGTCAGAGACCTTTGCGTGAAAAATGGTGTATTATCCCAAGAGGAATTAGACTTAATTTTAGACCCATATGAAATGACACATCCGGGGATTGCAGGAGCAACTCTTTTAAAGAAAAATTAAAAGAGGAGGGGACATTCCCCTCTTTTTTGTTTACAATATAGAAATGGCATATATAAATAAAGGTAGGGATGGTATGAGTAAATTTACAGTTACCTCTAATGGTGTATTAGAAACGACATTAAGAGGAGTAGAAGTATTAGCTACACCACTTTTAAATAAAGGGGTTGCTTTTACAGAAGAAGAAAGAGAAGAACTAGGGCTAAAAGGGTTATTACCACCTGCGGTATTAACATTGGATGAACAAGCACGCCGTGCGTATAAACAGTTTTGTTCACAGCCAGACGATTTATTAAAAAACGTATATTTAACAGCATTACATGATCGTAATGAAGTGTTATTTTATCGTTTACTAACAGATCATTTACGTGAGATGCTTCCAATTGTGTATACGCCAACTGTTGGTGTAGCAATTCAAAGATATAGTCATGAGTATCGTAAACCACGTGGAGTGTATTTATCCATTAATGATCCTTCTGGCATAGAAGAAGCGTTTTCTAATATTGGTGCAACAGCTGAAAATATCGACTTAGTCGTTGTAACGGATGGTGAAGGAATATTAGGAATTGGTGACTGGGGCGTTGGTGGTATTAATATTGCTATTGGGAAGTTAGCAGTTTATACAGCAGCAGTTGGAATCGATCCTAGTCGTGTATTACCTGTTATTTTAGATGTTGGTACGAACCGTGAGGATCTTTTAAGTAATCCGTTTTATATTGGAAACCGTCATCCTCGTATAACTGGCGAGGCCTATGATACATTTATCGATACATTTGTAAAAGCTGTATGTAACAAGTTTCCAAAAGCATTGTTGCACTGGGAAGACTTTAGCTCACGCAATGCACGTCGAATTTTAGATAAATATCGTGATCATGTATGTACATTTAATGATGATATTCAAGGAACTGGTGCAGTTTCGCTTGCAGCTGTATTATCAGCAGTGAAAACTTCAGGTGTCCCACTTTGTGAACACCGAGTTGTCGTCTTTGGAGCTGGTACAGCTGGAATTGGAATCGCTGATCAAGTGCGAGATGCGATGGTTCGTGCAGGGCTATCAGAGAAAGAAGCAAACGAGCGCTTCTGGTGTATTGACCGTAATGGTTTACTTACAGATAATATGGAAGGTCTTCTTGATTTCCAACTCCCATATACACGTATGGAATCTGAAGTGAACGAATGGAGGAAAAGTGAAACGGTTGGGCTTGCAGAAGTTGTGAAACATGTACAACCAACAATTTTAATTGGTACATCAACAGTAGCTGGTGCATTTACAGAAGAAATTGTAAAAGAAATGGCTTCTCATGTAGAACGACCAATTATTTTACCAATGTCGAATCCAACACCGCTTGCAGAAGCAAAACCGGTAGATTTAATACATTGGACAGAAGGACGGGCACTTGTGGCAACTGGAAGCCCATTTGAGCCAGTTACATATGATGGTGTTACGTATGTAATCGGACAATCAAATAATGCGCTTATCTTCCCAGGTCTTGGTCTTGGAACAATTGTTGTTCGTGCGAGTGTAATGACAGATGGTATGTTTGCAGCAGCAGCAGAAGCAGTGGCAAGCATGGTAGATACAAGTCAACCAGGAGCACCTATTCTTCCAGAGGTAGAAGAACTACGTAACATCTCAGAGATAGTAGCAATTGAAGTAGCTAAAGCAGCAGTTGCTGAAGGTGTTACTCGTGAGAAATTCAGTGATAACGATATCAGAAAAGCTGTTAAAGAGGCAATGTGGCCACCTGAATATCGCCAAGTAAAAGCAGCTAAACAGGTAACAATATAGAAATAAAGCCCGTTTATATCATAAGCGGGCTTTCCTTGTTCAATTTTTGAAAAATATATTTCATAAATAGGAAGTGGCATCTTTGAATTGGAATCAATTGTGGAAGAAAGATATGTCCCTTTTAATTATTTTAATGTTAATTGTTCCAATTGCTGGACAATTGAATTTTCATCCGTTTAATGATACATTCCGTGTTAGCTTTGGGACGCCAATTTTTTTCTTTTTGCTATTATTTCTACGAAAAATACCAGCCGCTATAGCAGGTACACTCGTTGGGCTGTCTGTTGTAGGATTTCGGGTTGTTCTTGATGGGATGTTACAAGGATCCTTTCATATAACAGACTCTTTTTATTTACGTTATCCAGTCTTCTTTTATTATTTTGTTTATGGAAGTCTTTTTTCATTATGTAGAGTGAATAAATTCCATCAGAAACCATTCATAATAGGGTGCCTTGGGATTACAATTGAGATTATAGCAAGTATGTCAGAATTAGCTTTTTATCATGTTTTAGTACTTGGTACAACAATTACTATTTCTGAAATAAATAAATTGATTATTATTGCTGTTTTTCGAAGCTTTTTTGCCCTTGGTTTCTTAAATATGATGAGTCTATATGAAACGAAATTAAAGGAAGCACAAGTCCGGAAAGAAAATGAAAAAATGTTAATGCATCTTTCGAACTTATATGTGGAATCTGTTCATTTAAAAAAGACACTTCAAAATGCAGAATTAATTACACAAGAAGCGTATCAATTATATCGAAATTTACAAGCTAGTAATGATGTAAGCAGCATAGAAATACATAGTAAAAAAATATTAAAAATCGCTGGGGAAGTACACGAAATAAAAAAAGATAATCAAAGAATTTTTGCGGGGTTATCAAAACTTTTATTAGATAAAAATCTTTCTGAATACATAGAAGGTCATGAACTGATAGAAATGATTGTGAGGATAAATGAGAAGTACGCTCAACTATTAGGAAAAGAGATAACATTTTCTAAAAACATAGAAGGTGAGCATGCGGAATATCATGTTTATACTGTACTGTCGATATTAAATAATTTAGTTGCAAATGCTGTTGAAGCAATTGAGAGCACTGGTACAATTATAATAATGACATATAAACAAGAAAGAAATATAATGTTTGAAGTAATAGATGATGGTCCCGGTATTTCACCGAAATATAAAGAACTCGTATTTAAACCAGGTTTTACATCGAAGTATGATCAAACGGGTACACCATCTACAGGAATTGGTCTTTCTTATATAAAAGAGATGGTTACAGAACTTGGGGGAGAAGTGAATCTGCAATGCAAGGAGAGCGGCAGAGGATGCAAGTTTATTGTCCGTTTACCAGAGTCTAGTTTAACGCGAGAGGGGGAATAGAGTGTTTTATTATATCGTAGATGATGATGAAGTATTCCGCTCTATGCTATCACAAATTATTGAAGATGGTGATCTTGGAGAAGTAGTGGGAGAAGCGGAAGATGGTGCTTTTGTTGAAGCAGATCAGTTGAATTTTAAAAAGGTAGATATTTTATTTATTGATTTATTAATGCCAATTCGAGATGGGATTGAAACAGTTCGCCATATCGCACCAGCGTTTACAGGAAAAGTAATTATGATTTCTCAAGTTGAGTCTAAACAACTAATCGGAGAAGCGTATTCACTTGGGGTTGAATATTATATTACGAAACCATTAAATAAAATTGAGGTTGTATCTGTTGTGCGAAAAGTGATGGATCGTATTCGTCTGGAACGATCTATACAAGATATTCAAAAATCACTGAATAACGTCTTTCAATGGGAACAACCGCAAGTGCGAAATGAACCGTTGCTAGAAGAGAAGAAGATAATGGACTCAGGTCGCTATTTATTATCAGAACTTGGTATTGCTGGAGAGAATGGAAGTAAAGATTTACTTAGTATGTTGGAATATTTATTGGGACAAGAAAATGAAAAAACATTTGAATATGGTTTTCCAGCATTGAAAGATATTTTTCACTATATTACGGTCAAAAAATTAGGTGGTGCAGCTTCAGAAACGGAAATTGATAAAGAAAGAAAAGCTTCAGAACAAAGGGTGCGCCGAGCGATTTATCAGTCATTAAATCATTTAGCCTCTCTTGGTTTAACTGATTTTTCGAACCCTAAATTTGAAAGCTATGCTCCGAAATTTTTTGATTTTACCATTGTTCGTAAACGTATGACAGAAATGACGAAGGAAGAGCTATCGGCATCTGGGCATACGAGAATTAATACGAAGAAGTTTATTCAAGTATTGTATTTTGAGGCGAAGAGGTTGATGGAGGTAGAATAGAAAAGAGGATGCTTACAAATGAGCGTCCTTTTTTCTATTATTAAAATTTTTAATATTCTCCATTTAATGGTAATGAAAGGGTGTAATTGAATATAAATTTGTTTTGGAGTACATATATAAGGATGTGAAATGAAAAATGATAAGCACTATTTTTAGTTACTTGTTGCTTGGAATTTCTCTCTCAGCACCTGTTGGACCAATCAATGTTGCTCAAATTAATAAAGGGATAAAGAATGGTTTTTTAAGTGCGTGGCTTGTTGGAGTAGGAGCAATGTCCGCAGATGTCATTATGATGCTCTTAATTTATTTTGGTGTTTCTGTCTATTTAACAACACCTGGTGCGAAGTTAATTATTTGGCTTTTTTACGCTACTATATCTTGGATATGAAGCAATTAAAGGGGTTGGGGAACTCATATAAGAAAAGGGATTGCGTTGTGAAGACGCAATCTATTTTGTGCTTCAAAAGTAATTGCTATTTTATATTCATGTGTATACATGTAAAATGTTGTATAAGAGTAGATACTTCATAGTAGATAGAAACATTAGAAAAACTTGTAGTCTAAAGGTTTTCTAATATAACGTCTAGAACGGTGGATTTTTATTTTTAGGGAAGGATCAAAATAATGAGTTTTACATTAAATAAAACAATAATTAAACAGTTATGTGGAGAAACCTCATATAAAAAAGGTGAGGCCTATTATAGGACAAACAAAGTTAATATTACTAATTATGATGTTAAGAGAAATATTTGCGAGGCGACAGTGAAAGGAAACGGAGATTTTTATGTCACGATAGAAACCGCTGATAATGATGAAATTATTGGGAAATGCAGTTGTCCTTCACTAGCTTCTTTTCATGCATATTGTCAACATATCGCAGCTACATTACTATATATAAATGATTTTCAACAAACCGGACAATCACTAGCATCTAATTCAAAAAAGGATCTCATGAATAGTTCGTCTAGGGATGTTCAATTAGCGAACGGGATGTTGAATTTGTTTGGTGAGAAGCCATTGCGGCCAAAAAGTAGACAGCATCGATTTGATACACGTAAGATACTTGATGTGGAATTCGTTTGTATTCCGGTTGCTTCAAGAAATGGGGGGGCTTTGTTTGGAATCCAGGTGAAGCTTGAGAAGCAATACCCTGTATATAAAATTAGGGATTTTCTTAATAGAGTGGAACAAAGAGAGCCTTTCATATGTTCAAATAATTTTACTTACACGTCAGATACTTATAGTTTTCAGCCAGAAACGGATGCTGTTATTCAGCAACTGATTCAAATTTACCGAAATGAAAAAATGTATGTAGAATCGTTGCAAATAAACGCTCAACAAGATGAAAGTATGATTTTAATTCCACCTGCGTCCTGGGATTATATGCTTTCACTGCTTTCCGCTACTTCATTTGTAACGGTTGAGCATGATGGGAAATCATTTCATGGTGTACATTTATCAAAAGGATTATTACCTATAAATTTTGAGTTCAATAAAGGTGTAAATGGGGGATATATACTTGAGATTAGTGGGTTACAACAAGTTCAAGTAATGGATACATATAGTTATGCTCTTTTTGGAGGGAAGCTATATCGTTTAAACGTGGAGGATTGTAATCGGCTTATTGAATTAAAGAGAATGATGAATCGTTCTAGAAGTAATCAATTTCATATTCCAACTGAGAAAATGGAACATTTCGTAGCGAAAGTAGTACCAGGTTTAATGAAGCTTGGTAACGTTCGGATTGATGAGGTTGTATCGGAACGCATTGAAAAAACACCTCTCAAAGCCAAATTGTTTTTAGATCGAGTCAAGGATCGGTTACTGGCAGGACTAGAATTCCAATATGGAAATGTTGTTATCAATCCGTTAGAAGAGGATGGACAACCTTCAGTTTTCAATCGGGAGGAGAAAAAAGAACAAGAAATTTTAGAAATTATGAATGAGAGTGCCTTCGCGAATACAGAAGGCGGTTATTTTATGCATAATGAGGAAGCGGAATATAATTTCTTATATCACGTTGTTCCGAAATTGAAAGGTTTACTGGAGATTTATGCGACTACAGCTATTAAGTTGCGCATTCATAGAGGAAACAGTGCACCTCTCATAAGGGTAAGGCGGAAAGAGCGAATTGATTGGTTATCATTCCGTTTTGATATAAAAGGAATTCCGGAAGCTGAGATTAAAGGTGTATTAGCAGCACTTGAGGAGAAACGTAAATATTATCGATTAGCGAACGGTTCCTTGCTATCCCTAGAGAGCGAGGAGTTTAATGAGATTAACCAGTTTATAAAGGAATCGGGTATTCGCAAAGAAATTCTAAAAGGAGAAGAAGTGAATGTACCGCTCGTGCGCAGTGTAAAATGGATGAGTTCACTTCAAGAAGGAAATGTTTTGAGTGTAGATCAATCTGTTCAAGAGTTGGTAGAAAACATTCAAAGCCCTAAAAATCTAAAGTTTACTGTACCAGATAGCTTAGATACAATCCTTAGAGAATATCAAAAAGATGGATTTGAATGGATGAAGACACTCGCATATTATCGTTTTGGTGGCATATTAGCAGATGATATGGGACTTGGTAAAACGCTGCAAAGCATTACTTTTATCGCTTCTATTTTGCCTGAAATTCGAGAGAAGAAGCTACCTGTATTAGTCGTATCGCCGTCTTCTTTAGTTTATAACTGGCTAAGTGAATTAAAGAAATTTGCTCCAGATATTCGAGCTATTATTGTGGATGGAAATCAAACAGAACGTCGAAATATTTTAAAAGATGCTACAAAGTTTGACGTTATTATTACGTCGTATCCTTTATTACGAAGAGATGTAAGGCAATATGCACAGCCATTCCATACGTTATTTCTTGATGAAGCACAAGCATTTAAAAATCATACGACGCAAACCGCAAAGGCAGTGAAAACGATTCAAGCAGAGTATCGTTTTGGATTGACCGGAACGCCTGTAGAAAATTCTTTAGAGGAACTTTGGTCTATTTTCTATGTAGTATTCCCAGAATTGTTACCAGGACGAAAAGAATTTGGGGACTTGAAGCGTGAAAATATTGCAAAGCGGGTGAAACCGTTCGTATTACGTCGTTTGAAAGAAGATGTGTTAAAAGAATTGCCAGAGAAAATTGAGCATTTACAGTCTTCAGAATTGCTTCCAGAGCAGAAAAAAATATATGCAGCTTATTTAGCAAAGTTGAGAGAAGAAACATTAAAGCATTTAAACAAAGATACATTGCGTAAAAACAAAATTAGAATTTTGGCTGGTTTGACGAGACTTCGGCAGATTTGTTGTCACCCAGGTTTGTTTGTCGATGACTATAGGGGGAGTTCAGCTAAATTTGAACAGCTTCTAGAAATTGTGGAGGAGTGCAGAAGTACAGGGAAGAGAATTCTTATATTTTCACAATTCACGAAGATGCTTTCCATTATTGGACGGGAGTTAAACCGTCAAGCTGTCCCGTATTTTTATTTAGATGGGAATACTCCGGCGTTTGAACGTGTAGAGTTATGTAATCGGTTTAACGAAGAAGAGGGAGATTTGTTCCTTATTTCTTTAAGGGCTGGTGGTACTGGTCTCAATTTAACAGGAGCGGATACCGTTATATTGTACGATTTATGGTGGAACCCTGCAGTCGAACAGCAAGCGGCAGACCGGGCGTATCGAATGGGGCAGAAGAACACTGTACAAGTTATCAAGTTAGTAGCACATGGCACGATTGAAGAAAAAATGCATGAGCTGCAGGAGAGCAAAAAGAATCTAATTGCCGAGATTATTGAACCCGGACAAGAAAAGTTGTCTTCGATCACTGAAGAAGAAATCAGGGATATTCTTATGATTTAACAGAATAAAAAAGCTATTCTTCCATAGATACGAAAGAATAGCTTTTTTCATTATGAACGTAATAATCACATTTTTCTTCGTTTAAAATAAGTGGATATTAATGCTAATTATCCTGCTTTGGATTACTTGTTTTTACGAGGGTTTTTAGTTATTTTTTGTACCTTTACTTTTATAAGGTTTAGCATTTTTCTTTTTCTTAGCACTAGATTGCCAGCGGTTCCAGCCTTTACTTCCCGTTCCTTGTCCTGTACCTTTCTTAGCTTTAGTTTTCGTTTTACTCATATAATCACTCCGTTATTATTATAGAAAATCTACTTTGATAGTAGTCAATGTCTTTGAAATATAATCTCGATCCATGACTATGTTTGTTCCTAACAGTTGCTGATCAGAACAAACAACTGAATGCTCTAGTATATCATAAAATGGGAAGTAATTTGATGCATTATGAAATCATTATCGAAATTTGTATAGATTTATTCGAATTGTAGAATGTTATTACATATGATAAAAATTATAAAGAAAATGAAATTTATGAGAAATACAATGGATTCTGTTTTTCGGACAATTACACTACTTGTCATATACATGATGGTTACGTTGAGTAAATTATTTTTTGGATTGAAGCCACAAAAGAAGCGATAAATTTTATCCCGCTATTCGTGAACGGTAAGATCCACACCTCAAAATTCAGCAAAAGCAAAGGAGATAGGTGGGGGATGAAGCCCCCACCGCTAATTAAAGTTTTACTTTATAAAGATGTTTTATTTACAACAATCAATAAAGCCGTAAAATAAAGAATTGAAAAATATTTTCAAACTTTTTGTTGACTTTCTTGTTTTTTTGTATAGAATAATCATTAATAAAATGTTTCAGAGATGTGACAACAAAACGACTGTGAAAGGACGAGTAGTAGTAGGATGTAGTCAAAGCGAGTCAGGGGTGGTGTGAGCCTGATACGAAGCCTGTTATGAAGAACCTCCTGGAGTCGCTAACCGAAATCCTTTAGAGGAAAGTAGACTTAGCCGGAAACTTCGCCGTTACAAGAAGAACAGTATCGAGATTTCTCTAATCTCCGTACTGAATAAGTGAGCAACCTCTGTTGCTAATTTGGGTGGTACCGCGGAACCAAAGCCTTTCGTCCCAGTTTTTTGGGAAAGAAGGGCTTTTTTTGTTGGCTTCTTTCCACTACATCCAAACATTTTAGGAGGAAACCAACATGTATCAATCATTAATGACAGTAAGAGAGACACAAATCGCAATTAAGGAAGTTAAAACATTTTTTGAGGATCAATTAGCAAAACGTCTTGGACTATTCCGCGTATCTGCACCATTATTCGTAACGAAAAAATCAGGTTTAAACGATCACCTAAACGGTGTAGAACGTCCAATTGAATTTGATATGCTTCATTCAGGAGAAGAATTAGAAATTGTTCATTCACTAGCGAAATGGAAACGATTTGCCTTGCACGAATATGGTTACGAAGCTGGTGAAGGTTTATATACAAACATGAATGCGATTCGCCGTGATGAGGAACTTGATGCAACACATTCAATTTATGTTGACCAATGGGATTGGGAGAAAATTGTTCAAAAAGAATGGCGTACAGTGGATTACTTGCAAAAAACAGTACAAACAATTTATGGAATATTCAAAGAATTGGAAGATCATTTGTTTGAAAAATATCCGTTCCTTGGCAAGTATTTACCAGAAGATATCGTATTTATCACATCCCAAGAGTTAGAAGATAAATACCCAGAGTTAACACCGAAAGATCGTGAGCATGCGATTGCGAAAGAGCACGGTGCAGTCTTTATTATCGGAATTGGCGATGCGCTTCGCTCTGGTGAAAAACATGATGGACGTGCAGCTGACTACGACGATTGGAAATTAAACGGAGACATCTTATTTTGGCATCCAGTATTGCAATCTTCATTTGAATTATCATCAATGGGAATACGCGTTGATAGTAAATCACTTGATAAACAGTTAACAAAGACAGGTGAAGATTTCAAACGTGATTATGATTTCCATAAAGGTATTTTAGAAGAAGTACTTCCACTTACAATTGGTGGTGGTATAGGACAATCAAGAATGTGCATGTACTTCTTACGTAAAGCGCATATCGGCGAAGTTCAATCTTCTGTATGGCCTGATGATTTACGTGAAGCCTGTAAGAAGGAAAACATTCATTTGTTTTAATGAAGAATGAATTGAATTGTTTTTTGAACGAGGATTGACGATTTATCCCGCATTAATGGGCAGTAAGACCCCCATCTCAAGATTCAGTGAGAAGTAAGGAAGAAACGTACCTGTAAAAGCCCGATTGATGAGGGCTAACCATCAGTGGGGGATGAAGAACCCCCCTGATGGAAGTTTCACTTTATAAATCTACAAAAAGAATGATTTAAATTAGCTTTACCTTTTCACTGGTTTTGAAGTGTGAAGCTCTTCAAAAAAACATCCGAAATATCAAAGGCTATCTTTTTCTGTTGAAGATAAAGCAGAAGAAAAGAGACACATGATATTTTTGGATGTTTTTTGCGTTTCGTAAATTGGAATACCGTACATTATCAAAAGAAATAACAGCTAATTGTATGATAGACTGAAATTTGAAACATGTATGTAGTAATTAGTCTATTAGGATACAGGTTACGCATTTGTTTTGTAGATGTCTCTGATAGAATGTGTATTGAATAACCAAAAGGAGAGAAGAGTATGTTACATAGTTTACATGCAATAGAAGAAGCACGAAATGGAAACATATATACGAGAGAAGCAAATATATGGTTAGGGTTTTTGTTGGAAGAATATGGGGTAGTAAGTATAGAAAGGAATTACCGAAGTGTATTAGAGTATGTGGAACGGACGCTAAGGCATTTAGAAAAAATGAATGTTTCATACGGTATTCGTGCTCGTGTAGAAACTGTATTATGCTGGAGTGAAGTATCGAAGTGTGGTTCTGTAACGCAGCGCAAGAAGTGGAAGGATTTAGGGGTATCGTTTTTAGCACATAACGAAGATTCAGCTTATATTTATAGACGCTATTTTCCATATGATGATGTAACGTTTACACTCATTCGTACACATGGATTAATAGGGCAAGTATTACGAGGAGAAGTATCCATGACTTCTCATGACGAACTGGTAAGATTATGGCAGCGAGGTGTGATTCAAAAAGATGAACTGCGTGAAGTGCTTCGTGTTTTAAATGAATGTATTATTACCGGGGTATCTGATAAGTTATGGATAAGAGTGAAGGGAGAGGTATATGAACGTATTGAACAAATACTTTGCGGAGAACTGATTGAATATAGTGTAAAGCAACGAATTCGGCGGTTACGTACGAATGCTTCACCTAACGATACATATTTTGTTCAAGAGTATGATTCAATTATGAATGATAGGTTAGAAGAAATGTTTACAGTTTTATTTGATTATGACCTTTGGTATGTAGAAGCAGCATTAACTCATTTTAGTTTCGAAGAATTCGTGAAAGTATTCGCATTAGCTTATCAACATATTACTCAAAAGAATGTAGATCATATCAGTTTCCAGCCTCTTATGGACGCATTGTATTATGAGAGAGAGGAAGAAAAATACTTAAATATTTATACGAAACGAGCAATTGAAAAAGTATTGCGAAGTGTATCAATAGTAGAATTGCTAAATATGAGTCGAATTCCTCAATCAGAAATGTATCCTGAATTAAAGGAAACTGAAAACGTATTAACAATTGGTTTTGGAACAAGTGAAGTTGGAAAGACGCTTATCGAATTTTGTTTAGCTTGTAAAAAAGAAAATAATGCTCATTATGAACAAGCTGTCATGATGTTATGTGAAATATTTGGTTTGCGCCGGGATGCGTTTGATCGATTGGAAAATGAAGAAGAATATCTTTCACATATGAATGGAAGTGTTGATGATAAAGTAGCAGTTCTTCCATATGTAGTAGGCGATACAATAGTAGAAATTGGCCCTGGCGGGGGCGCGATGATGAATAAATTTAAAGAGGTGTATCCAAATAAATCGGTTATCGGAGTAGATTTATCACGAAATGTAATTGAGAAGTTAACAAGTGATAAATACGAAAAAGGCTACAACTGGGAAGTTACACTAGGAGATGCTTTACATCTTGCAGATACATTCCATCCGGAAAGTATTTCTACAGTTCATTGTGGTTCAGTAAATCATGAGATTTTTTCTTACGGAGAAACAGATGGTAAGAAATTTAATGTTGCGACAATGGAACGTCTAGTGAAAAGTGTATTTCGGGTATTGACTCCTGGAGGACGTTGGATTATTCGTGATGGAGTAAAGACAGAAAGTAAAGAATGGTGTGAATTACATTTTCATGATGAAACCGCTATGCCTTTCTTAAAAAATTATCAACGTGATTTTCAAGGGCGACAAATTAAGGTGAATATATTAGATGTGGATCGAGTAAGAATGCCAGTTAATGATGCAATGGAATTTTTATATACGTATACGTGGGGAGAAGAAGCATATCCACATGAGGTGCAAGAGCAATTTGGTGTATTCACACTTCAAGAATATATTGACTTTGTAGAGAGTGTTGTAGGTTCAGAGAATGTAAAAGTAATCGAAGTTAAGCAGTATCTTTTAGAAGGTTATATAGAACATTTATCACCAAAAGTTACATTGTATGACGAGCACGGTAAACAAATCGCGTTGCCAAATAGTACATGTTTGATTGTGTTTGAGAAAATATAAATTTTTTTATGTTTGCATTTTACTGCACATGAATGGGCGGTAAGCTTCCTACTGATTAAAGTTTCACCTTATTATACATATGATCAATATGAGGAAAAGTATAAGGAGAATATGTATGTGGGAATAAATAGATCGAATCATAGGTTTTACATATATCTCAATAGGTATCATCACAGCATGTTATTAGATAATTGAAAAGAGTTTTGCGAAAGAAAAAATAGGAATGTTTTGGTTGTTAGTAGTCTTTTTTTTGCCTCCTATGTTTGGGTTTTTAAGAGTTACTGTCGAAGGGAATAAAGAGTAAAAAAGATTCCGAAACAGATTTGAATATAATCTGTTTCGGAATCTTTTTTTAGAACACGAATTAATCTTTGGAAATTTTTTCCTAGTTTATCTCGCATTAACTGGCAGTAAAAGTCCGATTGGTGCGGGCTGATATTCAATAAGGGATGAAGAAAACCTCTACTGATTAAAGTTGCACTGTATATTTTAAGCTGATTTTCTCTAGATTTTACTTAGATTTTACTTTCACCCCCTACAATGAAACTAAGAAAACGTAAGTGATAAAAATTTACACTTGTTTCATAAAGTGAGGAGGTAACGTGATGGAATTAATAATTGACCACGTAACAAAAAAATATGGTGAGAAAATAGCACTGAATGATTGTAGTTTACATTTAAAATCGGGAGTATTAGGACTTTTAGGACCGAACGGTGCGGGGAAGTCTACACTTATGCGTATGCTAGCAACAATTGAACAACCGACGGATGGTAGCGTGGTATGGGATGGGGAAAATATTCAAAAGAAACCGAAGTTGTTACGTTCGCAAATTGGATATTTACCACAAGACTTTGGCGTCTATCCAAATATGAACGCGGTCGAATTTTTAGAGTATATCGCAGCGATGAAAGGTTTATCAATGAGCTCTTCAAAAAAGCGAATTAATGAGCTGCTTGAAGCGCTGAACTTAACGAATGATCGAAAACGACTATTAGGTGGATACTCTGGTGGAATGCGGCAAAGAGTTGGAATTGCACAAGCGTTATTAAATGACCCGAAATTATTGATTGTAGATGAGCCGACAGTAGGATTGGATCCTGAAGAAAGAATTAGATTTAGAAATTTATTATCTAGTCTTTCTACGGATAGAATTGTTATTTTATCGACGCATATTGTAACGGATATTGAATCAATTGCGACAGATATTGCTTTATTATCAAAAGGAAATGTATTAGCTCATATGAAACCTGAACAACTATTAAAGCATGTAGAGGGAAAAGTATGGGAATGGGTTATACCAGCTTCTGAGTTACATCATGTTCAAAAGAAATATATAGTAAGTAGTGCAGTTCACCGGATTGATGGCATTCATGCGCGCATTGTTTCGGATAATGCACCTAGTACTAAGGCGCATATGATTGCAGCCTCACTTGAAGATGCTTATCTTTATTATGTTTCTTCGCTGGGAGGTGGGAAAATTGAACAATGTATATAATCTACTATATTTCATTAAAAAAAATTTAATTAGACAAATGAGAAGTTATCCATTTTTAATCGTAATTGGACTAACGGTTTTTTTGGGGTATGCATGTGTGCCAGCAACTTCTTCTGGCTATGAAGTATTTGAACTTGGCGGTGTGAGAGGAGTATATAATTCGAATTGGCTTGGTGGTATGGGAGCGATGATTTCTTCTTTATTTCTATGGTTGTTTGGTTTCTATATGTTAAGAAGCCAAATTTCAGATGATCAACGATTAGGAATAGGACAATTGATTGCTGCTTCACCTATAAGTGAATTTCAATATATTTTCAGTAAAACAATTTCTAATTTTGTTGTGTTAGTCGTCATTGAAATGGTATTTATGATTGCTTTTATCATTATGCAATTTATACGGGGGGAAGATTTTTCGTTTCAATTAGGTGGTTATGTATATCCACTGCTTTATATCGTGTTTCCTTCATTGGCGCTTTTAGCGGCATTGACTACCTTCTTTGATGTATTTCCTGGTTTAAAGGGCGTAGTTGGAAATATTGTTTTCTTTTTTTTGTGGGTTTTCTTGGGGATTATGGCGATGGAGCAACCAAATAATTATTGGGATGTCTTTGGTTTACATATAATTAGTTCTGACATGCTTCAGGATGCAGTGAGTAAGTTTGAATTTTTAAGCAGGGGTGAAGAAAATCGAAGTTTTGGCTATTATCCAATAGAGGGGCAGATGCAAACATTTCAATGGGATGGAGTGCATTGGACCAGTGAAATATTGATAACGCGTTTTATTTGGTTGGGGATTACATTGGTACTCATTTTGCTTACTTCACTTGTATTTCACAGATTTAGTATGCCTAGTAAAGGGAAAAAGAAGATAACTGAGTTAAGACAAGGGAACGAATTAATTGCTATGAGTGAACATAGTAATAATTTATTTACATTGACTTCTATAACGAGAACAAAGGGTGTTAGCATGTTGCGTTTAGTAAAAGCTGAGTTATCTATTATGTTAAAAGGCTTTTCGATTTGGTGGTATGTAATTGCAATTGGACTGATCGCATTTGGGTTGATATGTCCAGTAAATATAGCAAGAGAGTGGCTATCTATCATTATGATTTGGCCAATTGCAATTTGGTCACAGATGATGACGAGAGAAAAATACTATGGTACGGATCAAATTGTTATTTCGAGTTGTTCCCCATTGTATAAGTTTTTTGCAGCATGGATTTCAGGTGTTATCGTGGGCCTCATTATCTCCAGTGGTCTTATCATTCAATTTATATTAATTGAAGATATTTCATTCTTGTTTTCTTGGCTTAGCGGTATAGTATTCATTCCAACGCTAGCGTTAGTATTTGGAGTGTGGAGCCGAACGCATAAATTGTTTGAAGTCGTGTATATACTTTTATGGTATTTAGGGCCAGTGAATCATCTTCCATATGTAGACTTCTTAGGAATATCAACATCATACGCTATTTTGTATATGGGGTTATCTATCTTATTGCTAAGTATTGCATTAATTGGACAGTTGCAGCAAATGGGAAGGCTACGGCTAATATTCAAGTAAGTAGTCAAGAGGGGTGATGTAATGAAGGGTATCAAAGAGAAAATATATTTATTTTCATCTATAAGTCTAATGACTTTAAGTCTAGTAGCTTGTGGTACAAAAGAGAGTGAAGCGCCAGTCTCCAAACAGTTCGCCGTGAAAAATATAAATGAGATTGATATAAAAACAGTAGGAGAAAATATTAAACTTCATTCTACAACAGAAAAAGATATTAAAGTTGATACAGGAGAAGTGAAAGATGCAAAGGTAAAAGAAGATGGGGAGAAATTAGAGATTATCACGGAGAATTCGACGTCTATTGTGAATTTGAAAACAGCTACTGTACATGTATATCTTCCTGAAAAAACATATAAAAAAATAGATGTTAAAACAGAATCAGGTGAGGTAATAAGTGAAAATATAGCAGCTGAACAATTGAATTTGTATAGCGATTCAAGTGATATGACAATAAAAGAGTATAAAGGAAACAATATAACAGGAGTTTCCAAATCAGGAGGGATTACGTTACAGGGAGTGGAAGGAAGCTTCGATATTCAAAACGACACGGGAGAGGTGAATGTATCCGCTGTTTCAAATCTAAAAAATGAAAGTAAAATAAAAACCGAATCATCTCATATAAATATAAACTTTAAGAGAGAGCCAAAAAATCTAGAGGTTGACTTGTCAACGCGTGCGGGTCAAATAAAAAATGAATTTTCACTTTCAACTGGTGAAAAAGGAAACAATCATAAAGTAAAAGGTCGTATAGGAACTGGAAAAGAGAATGATACAAAGCTAACGGTGCAGTCTATGACAGGAACGATTGAGTTAAAACGTAATGAGTAATGAGAGTGTGAAACAGCTTTAAAAAATAAAGTTCGATTATGAAAGATACATTCTGAATGGATACTCTCGCTCTACTTAGAATATGTTTGTACAGTATAAATCTCTTTATAGGTGTGTTTATTTAAGCTTTTTAAATTATTCTAGACTGCTCTTCATCAGTGCACTGTATACTCTCTTTTTCTTGACATGAATATCATATAGTATTAATATACCGGGGAGTATATTAATACTATATACATGGTAAAAACGTCTAATGAAAAGGAGTACAGGGTGTCATGCGAAGGAAAAAAGAATTAACAAATTCGAATTCGAAACGACAGTTATCGAACATTTTAGCCCAAACGGTTAAAACCGGAATTATTAAATCGAATTTGGTCCCAATGTTTGCTGGGTTAACATTGGCTTTATATAAATATAAGATTAGCCCGTTTGAGAAAATTCCAGAGATTATATTTGCTTTCATCGGTTCTATTTTAATCATAGGTGCAGCAGGGGCTTTTAATAATCTGTATGATCGTGATATTGATTCGATTATGGAGAGAACAAAAAATAGACCAACTGTAACCGGAGAAATAAGCTCTAAGGCTGTATTATGGCTTGGAATATTGATGACAATCTCCGGATTAGTATTTCTTGCACTAACCACATATTTAGCAGCCTTATTAGGGTTTTTAGGCTTATTTTTGTATGTTGTACCGTATACAATGTGGAGTAAGAGAAGAACAATTTACAACACAGAAATTGGAAGTATTTCAGGAGCAATGCCACCACTCATTGGCTGGGCTGCTATTTATCCGGATATAATGCATCCGGCTATTATTGGGCTTTTTATCATAATGGTTATTTGGCAAATGCCTCATTTCTACGCTATAGCTATTCGTAAACATGATGAGTATAAGGCTGCAAAGGTTCCGATGCTTCCAGTAGTCAAAGGTGTTAAAAGAACATATATACAAACGAATATCTATTTAATTGTTTTAATTGGAATAAGTGTTCTTTTAGGAACTTTAAGCATTGGTCTTATGTTAGTAGCGCTTCTTTTAAGTATTTTATGGCTTGTTTTAAGCATTTATGGTTATAAAAAGATGGATTCAGAGAAATGGGCAAAATCATTGTTTATTTTTTCTCTTTTCCATATGACGATTTTATTTTCAACGATCATTATCTATTCCCTTATAGGTGTCTTTTTTGGAAGATGAATATAGGTAAGGAATGAAAAGTTTTAGAACGATTTAATTTGTAAAGAATAAGAAAAAACCAATTTCTCGTGTATTAGAATGAGAGATTGGTTTTTTAGCGTGTGAATAAATTTCACTTACGTTTGTGCTACTAAATTGAACGAAAGTAATCGTCACTTTAATAAAACTATATTTTTTTCGATAATAAGTACTATAGAGTTGGAAGTGTAATATGAATCGTTGTGCCTTTCTCTATTTCACTGTCTACATGAATGCTCCCGCCGTGTGCTGTTATAATTTTTTGAGCGATCGCCATTCCTAGGCCGGTGCCTTCACTTGAAACATTTGTAGTCGTCCCTCGGTAATATTGTTTAAATAAATTTTGCACCGTTACTTCATCCATACCGGCGCCAGTATCTTCTATTGTAATATGTACAGTATCCTTTAATAGAATGGATGTATGGATCTTTGTTTCTACAGGGTTATGTAAGACGGCGTTCATAAATAAATTTTGCAAAGAGCGATGTAGTAATTTTGTATCAATAGGAATAATAATGTTTGTTTTGTCTGCGTGAAAGCTAAAATGATAGTGTTCAGATCGTGGATCATTTGTCATATCAGCTATCATTCTTCTTGTAAATTCAATGATATTTATTTCTTCTTTTTTTAGCGGGATTTGTGAATCATGAAGGCGGAACGAGAGGTTTAAGTCTTCAATTAACGCCTTCATATGGTCCCCTTTTTGTTGAATCTCTTGCAGAAACTTCTCTTTTTCTTCCTCACTCCATTCATGATCGGGTGATAACATAAGTGCACTGTACCCTGTAATATAAGTGAGAGGTGTCTTTAAATCATGAGAGATTCCTGCCATCCATTCGCGTTTCATTTTCTCAAGTTGTTCTCGTTCATTCTCTATTTCTCGTAATCTATTTGTTAAATGTTCTATATTTAGAAAGACGTCTTTATATAAGCGATAAGGGCCTTTTAATTTTCCAGTTTTTTTATTGTACATTTGTTTCGTACTTTCTGGAGTTACATAAGAGCCTTCTGCTAGATGGTTAATCCATGAAATTATTCGAAATAAAGGTTTCCCGATATGCCACCCATATATAATAGCACCTAAAATAAGAGTACATATAAATAGACTAAAAACGATAAGAGCTTCTGTGTCCTTGTTATCCTTATTTATTCCAATAAGAGGTAGTATGCCTTCCATGAAGATTGCCATGAAAATACCCATAAAAAAAGTACCGATACATAAACTACGAATAAAATGAAAGCCTAGTCGAAAACCAATTTTCATTTTTTTTGCTCCTTAGTATGCGGGATAAATTTATAGCCAATTCCTCTCAAATTAACAATGTATGTGGGGGATTTAGGATCTTCTTCTATTTTTTTACGTAATTTAGAAATATGTATTACTACTGTTTTATCATCACCCATGGAAGTCAGTCCCCATACTTGTTCGTACAATTGTTCAGCAGTAAAAATTCGATTTGGATGTGTGCATAAGAAAGTAAGTAATTCTAGTTCTTTAGCAGTGCAATGTACAGATTCTCCGTTTACTGTTATCAGTCCCTCGCTTGGATATAGAGAAAAGGATTCAAAATGTAAGTTTGAATGTTCTGCTTGGAGGTTATTTAGCAGCATACTTTGTCTACGTAATTGGACATTAATTCGGGCAGCGACTTCTAAAGGATTAAATGGTTTCGTTATATAATCATCTCCGCCAATTCCTAAGCCTGTTAATTTATCTAAATCGCTAGAGCGCGCTGTCACAAATAGAATGGGGGTATTTGTATAGTTACGTATTTGTCTACATAATTCGAAGCCGTCTATATCTGGTAGCATAACATCGAGTAAGATAATATCGAATGGATGATTTTTAACTAAGTTTAACGTCTCACTTCCGTTTAGAGCGGTTGTTATATGCGTGAAGTTTTCTTTTTTTAGCGTAAGTACTAACATATCTAATATGCCTTGTTCATCATCTACTAAAAGGATTTTTTCTGTTCTCATTATAAATCCACCTTTACATGTTTTTCGAATCTGTTAGAAAGACTTTTGGAAAATATTTCACATGTAATAGTGTAACATAATACTATTTTGCTAGATAAAAAATAACAACAAAGAACTATTCTTTGTTGTTATTTTGATAATCAAATTAATTCATTTGTACTAATGGTTCAATTTTAGCCATAAATGCTTGATGGAGTGCCTCTACACCATCGACTAAGTGTAGACGATCAATAACAACAGATATTTTAATTTCAGATGTACTTACCATTTTAATATGGATATTTTCGTCTTTTAATGTAGAGAACATGTCAGCGGCAACACCTGGATTGGATACCATGCCAGATCCAACAATAGACACTTTAGCTAGATGATTTTCATATTCTACAGATTCATAGTGAAGTGCTTCTTGATTTTGTTCTAATACTTCTAATGTTTCTCTTAAGTCACCCGAATGAATAGAGAAGGATAGATGTACAGTACCTTCATTTGTAATACTTTGAATAATAATATCAACGTTAATGTGAGCGGTAGCCAACGTAGAGAAAACAGTTGAAAGTACTCCTTGTTCTAATCCTTTAATTGTTACGCGTGTAATATTATCTTCAAATGCAATACCTTTTACGATTGATTGTTGTTCCATGTTACATTCTCCCCTTACAATTGTTCCGTTTTCTTGTTCCATACTTGAACGAACTTCTAAAACTACGTTATGATTTTTCGCGAATTCAACAGCACGTGGATGCAGTACACCAGCACCAAGATTTGCGAGCTCTAACATTTCATCATAAGAAATTTCATTGAGTTTATAGGCACTGTTTACAACGCGTGGGTCAGTCGTGTAGACACCTGTTACGTCTGTGTAAATATCACATTTTTTCGCTTTTAGTGCAGCAGCTAATGCAACAGCAGTTGTATCAGAACCACCGCGGCCAAGTGTGGTAATTTCGTTTTCTTCACTTAATCCTTGGAAACCAGCAACAATTACAATCGTACCTTCTTGTAAATGTGATTGAATGCGTTCTGTATGAATATCAGTAATCCGTGCGCTACTATGTACGGACTCTGTCGTAATGCCAGCTTGCCAACCAGTTAGTGAAATGGCATTATACCCTTTTGTCTGTAATGCCATTGTTAATAGTGAAATGGTTACTTGTTCGCCAGTTGTTAGAAGCATGTCCATTTCGCGTTTACTTGGATTTTCTGTAATAGCGGTAGCGAGTGCAACGAGTTCATCCGTACTTTTTCCCATTGCAGAAACAACAGAAACAACGCTATGACCTTGCCCGTATTCCTCAATAATTAAATCTGCTACATGTTGAATGCGCTGGATACTTCCGACAGAAGTACCACCGAATTTTTGAACAATCGTTTCCATTACAAATTCCTTCTTTCGTCCGTTTTTATTTATAAATTAGGAAAGGTATAAAAAACATATAAGAGAGAAATGTATAAATCCCCCAGTATTCCTGTAGTTACCGGAAAGAAAAACAAAAAACACCATCTCAAATAGGTGAGGATGGTGCTGTTACAGGAAAAGGGAAACAGAAAAAGGAGCTAATAAAAAAACCGCCAAAAAAGGAATACCATATAAAACATGATATCTCTTTTTTGTAGATAGCTCTTCATATATACACGTCTGTACATATGACAGTTCTGTTTCTATTCGAAAACAGCCCCAATTAATAAATGCAGAGAAATTTATTAATTTCGGCAACACTTCCTTTTTTCTAAATTCATCGACATCTCTGTGTCTCCTTTAGAATACTTATAAGCGTTGCAACCTCTATCTCACGTTTTGGGCGAGAGTGTTTGGTTTATGAAGTTGTTTGGTAACATTTGTTTTATAATAATTAAAATATTTTAGGAAATCAAGTGCTTTATTAATATTTTGAAAATTGAATCTTTTTTTAGAGAGAATTTAATAAAAGAATTATCTGAAAAATATAGCGGGAACCATTTTTTACATATACATTAGTGATATAGATATAGAGTGATTGGAGGATAGTGGATGAAGAAGCAGAAACCGATTTATGTTCAAACAGAAATGGAAACATCGATGGATGAACTCTGGAAGTATACACAAGATCCAATGTTACATACAGAGTGGGATGCTCGGTTTACCGAAATATCATATTTAGAGAAACAAGATGATGAACCACAACGTTTTTTATACAAAACGAAAATCGGTTTCGGGCTTGAAATAGTTGGTGAAGGGGAATCGGTAGGGGAATTCCAAAAGGAAACAGGAGAAAGAATATCTTCGTTAAAATTTTGGACAGACAATAGACTTTCATTGATACAAATAGGAAGAGGTTATTGGAAATATACACCGAATGGAGAAAAGATTTGCTTTGAAACGCAGTATGATTATGAGACGAGATTTGGTGGTGTAGGGAGAATTATAGATTCATATGTATTTCGGCCGCTATTAGGATGGGCGACAGCATGGAGCTTTGATGCTTTAAAATTATGGTTAGAAAAAGGGTTGCATCCTCGCTTGTTAATAAGAAAATCGATTACGTATTGGCTTATTTGTTTTTTACTTTCTTTTGTATGGATGTATCAAGGGCTTATGCCAAAAGTATTATTTAATCACCCAGAAGAGGTACAGATGTTTTCTGTATTTATTGGTTTAAACAAAAATAGCATTCTTGCTCTTAAAATAATTGGCTTTTTAGAAATAGGATTCGGGATCATGTGGTTGCTGCCGTTTCAAAAACAGAAGTTATTGCTGCTGCACATTATTATTTTAATTGGTTTAACCATAGTAGCAGGATTCACAAATATTTTGAGTTTTATCCAACCATTTAACCCCATTTCCTTAAATTTTATATTAATTGGATTATCAATTATTGGGTATATGAACAGTAGTGATTTACCAAGAGCGAAAAATTGTAAGAGAAAAAGAAGGGGGTAAATGCGTGGCTAGCATCTATGAACTATTATTAGGAGAATCTTATCAGCAGCTACATCCAAAATTACAAAAACGTTATGCAATTACGGAAAACAATAGTTTTATGGGTGAAGGGAAAATGGATGAAATTGATGAGGGATCGTTCCTTGTCAAAATGCTTTTAAGAGTTGCATCTAAGTTTCACATGTTCTTTTCAGAAAGAGGAAAAGAAGTACCGTTTACAATACATAATATTGCTGAAGAGGATGCGAAAGGAAATGTTTTTGTAAGGTGGAATCGGATGTTTCGGTTTGATAACAAAAAACGTTATTTCAATGCCGTTATGTACCTGAATACAAAACAGAATGAAATTATTGATTACTTTGGTGAACCGCATTTGCTCGTATCAACACTTGCGTTTTATGTTGATGAAGAAGGAGCAATGCATATCTCATCAAAAAAACAATGGTTTTACATACTTGGGAAGAAAATATCACTACCCAAATTTTTATATGGAGAGGCGAAAGTTATAGAGAGCTATGATGATGTATTAAACTGTTACAAAATTCATGTTCAAGTACGAAATCCATTGTTTGGCCCGCTTTTCTCATATAAGGGAACGTTTGTAGAAAGGGATCAGACTAGATGGGAAATATAATTCTTGGCCTTATTTGTTATATGATTTTTCTTATATTGGAATGGTCGAAATTAAATCCTGTTGAATCAATTATATTACTATCTATTCTCCTATTCATACCAATGGCACTTTGTATTGTTGATAAGGAGAAAAGAGATGGATCTCAGGTGTCATTTTATAAACTTGTATCGTTATTTTATCCAGTTGCTGCAATCAGTGCAACGCTTGCTTTTATAACAGATTATTTTTTGTTTGCAATTATTTGGTTGATATATACAGGCATTATTGCGTTATTCGGTGTAAGTAGATTGTTAGAAAGAGGATGGAAGCCGTTAGAAGAGACGGCAATTGATAGTGGGTTTATTTATTTGTTTTTAGGGGGTTTTTGGTTCTTTGCCTCTGTAGCGAATATATCCATTATGCAGTTTAGTTCAGATATTGTTTTGCTTACAGCAGCTCACTTTCATTATTCAGCCTTTTTACTACCTTTATCTGTAGGTTTACTTGGGAGAAAGCAACAAAAGAAAAGTAAACTATATAAATTTATCACGGTTATTATTGTTATTTCACCGATGACAGTAGCGATTGGTATTACTTATTCAAGAACATTCGAATTTTATGCGGTATTAGTTTATCTCATTTCACTTTATGCTTATAGTATTTATGTATGGAAAACAAAATTCACTTCGATAATTGCAAAAATTCTTCTAATCATTTCATCGAGTACACTTATGATAACAATTTTGTTTTCGCTCGTATATTCATACGGAAACTTTAAACAAGTTATGACAATCACAATTACGCAAATGGTTTGGATTCATGGTGTTATGAATGGAATTGGTGTAACATTGCCCGCTTTTATTGGCTGGATGATTGAAAAGAATGTGCCAGCTTACATTCATTATGGAAAACCGATGAGTCGTATCAAAGGGAAGATGAAAGTAGGAGGAACAGATTTTATAGAGGAGAAGATGCATACAGGTCTTATAGATCAAATGAGTGATTTTCATAGTATGCAGTTTGATGAAAGAAAAGTATCTCCACTTATCATTGATTTTTATGAGCGTACGAAAAATTTTCAATTAAAAGCAAATATTAAGTGGTCTCATTGGTTTCGTCCCTTTGCTTTTCTCTATGAAAAAATAAGTAGACATGTACAGCAAATTCATTTAGGAATGGGAAATAGGTGGGAAGTCATGCATGGTAATATCATTGCGATAAAAGGTGAACGAGATGGTAGAGAAGATGTGAGAGCATGGATTCGAAAAAATGAACAGGATGAAACAATCTTTGTAGCTCTTTACTCGCAGCATACATATAGCGGAGATACATATATGAATATTGCTTTGCCGCTACCATTTTCTAATATGACGGGTATTTTAAAATTACGTAATGATAACAAAGATCTTATCATTACTAGTCAGTTAAGAGAGAGTACAAAAGGAGACGAAGGGATTTATTTACATACCCCTTTCTTTACGATTCGATTACCGTTAGCTGAGACTTTTACGATAAAAGAAAAAACTGATCAGATTTTGACAGCGCACCATCAAATGTGGGTGTTTTGTGTGAGGTTTTTAGAGATTGATTATGAGATTGAGAGAATGAGGGAGAATAGACATTAAAATATGTTTGTGTACAAGGCTTGGGGAATATTATGAACCTTGTATTATGTGTGTGTAATGGTAAGGGATACCTTATTATATAGTGTATTTCATGAATTGAATTCAGTTGTAAATCGAAATGTATTGATGTTTTGTGCATCTAAAAACTCAATTGTAAGAAAAGGGAGAAAATTAAATGTTATAATAAAAGGAAAAAGAAGGAAGATGTCTAGGGAGAGGGGATACATATGCAAGGAGAGATACAGAAAGAAAAGAGTTCTAGTTATGTAAATACGTTATTATTACCAATTACAAAGTCACGACAGTTTACTTTCTTATGGATTGGTCAGCTGCTTTCGGTACTTGGAAGTTCGGTTACAATGGTGATTCTACCTGTAGTTGTATATACGCTAACAGGATCAACGGTTGTTATGGGAATGACGATGGCTATGTATATGCTTCCGAATATTCTTATTTTACCGTTTTCTGGGTTAATCGTTGATCGCATGAATCGAGTTAAATTAATGTTATTTACTGATATTGTTCGATGCATAGTGATGATAACACTTGCGACACTTATTTTTACAGACACTTTAACAATCAATATTCTATATGTATTAGTAGCAGTATATGGACTAATGGAAGGCCTGTTTCAACCGGCATATTCAGCAGTGCGAGCAAAGGTGTTTGTACCGGAAATTCGCAATGCAGCTAACGCATTAACACAAATGAGTAATCAAGGTGTCCGTTTAATAGGTCCAGCGCTTGGTGGTCTTATTGTTTCGGTTGCATCGGCTGGAATTGGATTTGGTTTAGATGCATTGACTTATTTGTTGTCTTTTATATGTTTATTATTTTTAAAAGATGTAACAGCTAAAAAAGTACAGGAACAGACAAATCAAAAAATGAATTTCAAAAAAGATTTTACAGAAGGCATTGTTGTCTTAAAAAGCCATCCCTGGCTTTGGATTACAATTTTAGCATTTTCATTTATTAATATTTGTTACGCAGGAATTATCGTTGTATTAATCCCTTGGTTATTTAATGTACATCATCACTTTGAACCATTTGTCTATGGTCTTGGAATGGCATGTTCTGGAGGAGGTGCCGTTGTTGCAGCTCTTATTTTTGGCGGGAGACAGAGGTGGCATAGACGAGGCTTACTCGCTTATGGCGGTGTCTTCATTAGTGGGGCGGCACTTTTAATAATGCCTTTTGTTTCATGGGCTCCAGGGTTAATTGGGTTAATGGCATTAGAAGGGTTTGGGATTATGATTTTTGGTCTAATATGGGAAACGAGCTTACAAGAACTCGTGCCAGAAGAGGCATTCGGAAGAGTAGCAAGTCTTGATATGTTAGGGTCTTTTGCATTATTACCGTTAGGGTATTTAGTTGTCGGTTGGTTGGCGAATATAATTGGTGGTACTGTGACGATTACGATTTTAGCCATTGCAGCAATTGTAGTAGTAGTAATCGCACTACTTGTTCCGAGTATTCGTCAATTTGATTAATATATGTTTACAAAAAATAAGTAAGCTCTGCCAAATGGCAGAGCTTACTGTTCATGAAATACGAATGTTTGTGTGAATTCCTTTTCTGCTTTTTCTGGGTGACCGTTATAACTAAATTGATTTTCTTCCCAGCTAATAACAATGTCAAATGAATTGGCGTCTTCATATAATGGGAATTTCATTTGTGTAAAACTAGTTTGACTATATGACACACTCATATCAGACTTGTTGAAAGGCTTGAAAGAGGCTTTGGATTTTGGGTTATTGTCGCGTATCTCAACGGATACATTAGATACGTCTTTACCGATATTTTTTACAAGTAAACTGTATGTATGAAACGTATCTTCTTTTGATTGTACTATTTCAGGATTTTTAGTCTTATCAACTTTAATATACCATTGTGTAGATTTTGATGTAGCAGGGAGTCCTGTGAAAGTAAAAGCGCTTATTTGAAGTGGAACTACGAAATATATGAAGGTAAGTAAGAATAGTATTTTTCTTTTCATGTACAATTCTCCAATTCGCTATAGCGGATAGTTTTGATTTTGTTAGCATTTTCTAATTTTAAAGAAGTTATGCATGTATATTTGATTTAGCAGTTATAGAAAAGTGGATATATCAGTGTCAAAAAAGACTGTGCAGAAAAAATTCTACACAGTCTTTTTTGTATTTAAATTTTTTAAAGAATACGAAATAACTGGTTACATTTTACAAATTTTAAAATATAATATATAATCAATAATCATATTAACATTGTTAATATGATTATTGATTATATTAAACTTATGGGGTGTTTATGATGAAGGGAAGAGACGTTGTTTTAGGGCTATTGATGGAAAAAGAGCTGTCGGGTTATGATATAAAAATTGTATTTGAAGATGTGTTCGCTCATTTTTTTGATGGAAGCTTCGGTATGATCTATCCAACTTTAAGGCAGTTAGAGAAGGAAGGGAAGATTAAAAAAGAGGTAATCATGCAAGAAGGAAGGCCAAATAAAAAAATGTACTTCATAACGGATGAAGGAAGAGAAGAGTTTTATCAATATATGAAGACTGATGTAGAGAAGGATGTTCTACGTTCTGATTTTCTAATGCGTATGTATTTTGGAGACTATAGTGATACAAATACGATGAAAAAGTGGATTGAAGAAGAAATTGAAAGAAAAGAAACGTATATCGCCGATCTTCGCTTGAAGTATGAGAAGTGGAAGGAAGGCATTACTTTTGCAGAAGAGATTTCTCTTGATGTTGGTATTGCATCGTATACTGCGCAAGTCGAGACATTAAAGAAGAAATTAGCCCAGCTTGCACTGAAAGAAGAGACTAATGAAATGAAAGAGTAAAAAGAAGTGTTCAAGGTAAATAAAAGGGGGAGATTGATACGGAGCAATCAAAGGGAATTAAGATTGTATTTTTGATGTGTTTAGGTATTTTTCTTTGTATGATTGATACAACCATTATGAACATTGCTTTACCGGCAATTCAGTCTAGTGTAAATACGTCATTAGAAAAAATGTCTTGGATATTAAATGTGTATACAATGACAATTGCGGTGCTAGCAATCCCGTTAGGACGTATTGCTGATATTTTTGGAAAGGCTAAGATGTACATCATTGGTTTAATCGTTTTTGGTGGTGGATCGGCGCTTTGTGCCTTTGCGAATACAGGAGATTTCCTTATATTTTCTCGCTTTATTCAAAGTATAGGAGCTGCAATTTTATTTCCGACGAGTATGGTAATTGGAGTATCAGCAGTTCCGTTAGCTAAGAGGCATATTGCGCTTAGTATTTTAGGAGTAACACAAGGTTTATCAGCTGCGATTGGCCCTGTAATAGGCGGGATTATTACACAAAATTTAGGATGGAGATGGGTATTCTTTGTCAATATTCCAATTTGTATTATTGGGATTGTTTTATGCTTTATTATGCTACAAATAAAAAATGAAGAACGAGTTGTATCGAAAATTGATTGGATAGGATTAATACTAAGTAGTTCAGCAATTTTCTTTTTCACCCTCGTATTAGTAAAGGGAAATACATGGGGATGGCTGAGTATTTTAGCGTGGATTTGCTATATTACTAGTATTATTTCTTTCCTATTATTTATTGTAGTCGAAAGAAAAGCCGTAGCGCCTATGGTGAATTTACAACTATTTAAAGATCGAACGTTTGTTGGAGCTGCTATTGTTGTCATATTAAGCAATTTGTTTTTAATTGGAGTGACTGTATTACTCCCAACCTTTCTTACAAAAATACAACATCGAACAGAAATGGAAGCAGCTCTTGTAGTTACGCCTATTTCAGCGATGATATTTGTTGTTTCCCCATTTGCTTCTTTGTTGATTAAGAAGCTAGGAAAAGTGTTTATTATTTTATCGGGTTTTATCGTGATGAGCTTAGCTTATTATTGGTTACAAATGATTGGAGTAGATTCAACGAGTAAAGATATCATTGTTCCTTGTATGATATTGGGTGTTGGATATGGTTTAGTCGTAGGTCCCATTACGATTTTAAGTGCTTCTTCATTTGAAGGGGAATTACTAACCGCTTCCCAAAGCATTGTATCGATGTTGAGACAAGTAGGGATTGTATTAGCTGTTGCTATATTTGTATCAACTTTAACTCAGAATCTATCTGTAAATAAAGATAAGGTTTACAGTTATGCTGAAGAAAAAGTTCGTGATATTCATGTGGATCAGGTTGAGCAAGAAAAAATATTGCAAATAACAAAAGAAAAAATCCGAGATAAAAGTTTAGAATCAAATGCTGAAAAGAAACAAAGTGAAGACGATCTCGGCTTGAGCAAGGAACAAAAAGAGAAATTGATTCATGAAAAAGTGAACGAAGCCTTAAACGGAGTTCCAGTGGAATATAGAGAGGTAAAAAGAGAGGGAATTACAAAGCAAGTAACAAAAATAATTGAGGAAAAACAAGAAAAAGTAAGAGGAGAGATTCTCGCATTCTCAAATGATGTTAGTCATTATGCAGAAAGCAAGATGGCAATGAGTTTTACAGATTTATATAAACTGAGTGTACCAATCATTTTGATTTGTGGTTTGGTGAGTTTGGTGTTTTATGAAGGGAAGCCCTGGGTTGGTAAAAGAAGAAAGGTTTTAATGAGTAAAGGCTAGAAAGTAAGTTTAATTAGAGAAAAACATTCCGCAGCTGCATTAGTGGAATGTTTTTCTGTTTTATATCAAGTAACTACTAACTTAAAGCTCTTTCGAAAATATGTTTTGAACCAATTCTGTAAAACTCTTTTCCTCCCTTGGTACGATTGATACGTCTTCATGCCAAATCTCAATAATTTCCCAGTTATTTGTTATATGAAAGCCTATAGCATCGCCGGCAAAGTTATCACCAAATAGTAAAACATTTTTCAGTTCTGGATTGTCATCCGCATCATATATTTCATCTGCTTCGATAAGTCCTCCGTAGAACATAAAATAGGAATTAGAAACAGATCCATAGCCCACTTCCTTTAAGAAGGAAATATAATCTTGGGGTACACCGTTAAGCATGGATTCTTCCTCAATAATAGAATCAGTTAATGTACTAAAATCATAATCAGTAGGTGCATCATGAATCTTTTTAATAATATCTTTGTATACCATTTGTAAACACTCCAAACGTTTTTTGTGTAACCACATATTATAAATTTACCCCGCATTAACGGGCAGTAAGATCCCCACCTCAAGATTCGGAGAGAAACAAGGAAGGTAGGTGGGGGATCAACTGCCCGTAAAAGCCCGATTGGTGAAGGCTAATAATCAGTGGGGGATGAAGAAAACCCCCACTGATTAAAGTTTCACTTTATCTGTTTTGTTAACTTTGATTTTTCTTATAAACCATAAATCTTATGTGACTCGCTTATTTATCTTTTATATTACTAGTTCTAGAGATAAACACAATGGAATAGAGGCTATTATTAGCATAATACAAAATTCCTGTTTAAATTAACTATATTGGATAAAAAAGAAAAATCCATACAATTTCATTTTGAAAATATAGAAAAAAGTTTAGTACCACATTTTATCTCGTAAAAGCTCGATTCGTTCAGCTAACCATCTGCGGGGAAGTGAAGACTCCCACTGATGGAAGTTTCACTTTATATTTGGAAGTAAGTTATACGGTTAGAATTTTAATGGGGTTTATTGGAATAATACTAGGAGGTATATAATGTTTTTTGTTTGAAAAGTGTCTCAATGATTGAGATACCAGTTCGCAATTGGTATGGATGGTGATTACAAATAGAACAACAATTGCATTATCTCATTTCGCATTTCGGATATTTTGGGATTATTATTGCTTTGGTGGGGGGAATTATCGGATTACCGATACCTGATGAAACGCTATTAACGTTTGTAGGATACTATGTATATAAGGGAAAAATGAAATTTCTGCTTGCGTTACTAAGTGCATGGATTGGATCGTCAATTGGTATTTCTATTAGTTATGTGTTAGGAGTGAAACTCGGGATTCCATTCTTGAAAAAATTTGGTCCGAAAATACATATTACAGAAAAGAAAATAAATCGGACGCAGGTTTTATTCCAAAAAATTGGTCCTGCTCTATTGTTTATTGGCTATTTTATTCCCGGAGTTCGACATGTTACTGCCTATTTAGCTGGGATTTCCCGCTATCGATTTTCGGCATTCTGCCTTTATGCGTATTCGGGAGCATTATTATGGAGTTTCACTTTTATTAAGTTAGGGTTAGTGGTCGGAGAAAAATGGCGTCAGGTAGGACATTATGTTCACCATTATGGTTTTGTTCTTGTGATTTTATTATTGATTATTGCATGTTTGGCTGTTTTATACTTTCGATTCAAAAAAGATAGGCGATGAGCGATGGATAATCATAATAAATATTATTTTAAAGCATATGCAAATTAGCGATATGTACTGCCTGCAAATAATGACAAGAATTTATTATATTATTGATTTTGTTGACAAAATGAAAGACCGACTTCTATGCGTGAGTCGGTCTTTTCTCTATTCAAATCATGTAATCTTTCATTGTCTGACGATGCGAATTATGGCCTCATTATAAAATAAATAATCAGCATATAGCTTGTTGAATTATGGTCTTGTCTTCATTACTAATTTTAATCTCTTCATTGTATTCTTTATACAAGCCACAAATCGTTAGTATTACAACAACTGCAATATCAGCCTAATAATATTTATTTTTATTTTTGGGTCCCTCTTTTTGCTGATTTAAGTAAGGAGTAATCCTATAATGAATGTGAATGTTAGTGTGTTTGTTAACATTGAATTTTTTTTATAAAATTTCAGATAAGTTGAACTATCAAAATGAAAAAAGAACCTTACAAAAATGTAATGTTTATGTCACAAAATAAGATAGTACATTGTGAGTAATCTATTTAAAATTGAATAGGATATGATTTGTAGGTGGAAAACAATAAAAAATATAATAAGAATTTATTAGAATCCTATGAAAAATCATTTAATAAGGTAGAGTTTGTTAAAATGTAGAGTGGACTAAAGCATTAAAGGAGATTATGTAATGAATTTTAAAGATTTAGATTATGAATGGTTCAACTTTATAAATAGTAAAGTACAGGAATATCCATTAATAGATAATGTAATGATTGTATTTGCAGAATATGTACAATATGCTTTCGTGTTGCTACTCATCCTGTTATGGATAAAGAATAAACCTAATTTTCGTGTAATGGCTTTTCAATCGATTGTTGCGTTTACTTTAGCTTATTCCATAAATAGATTTATTGAGTTATTTATTTATAGAGACCGTCCCTTTATCTCACATAACATCACACAACTCGTAGATCATGCTGCCAATTCTTCTTTTCCAAGTGATCATGCAACATCAGCTATTGTAATTGCAGCTACACTATTATTATCTGCCTATCGCTTTAAATATACTTGGTTTTTCTTAGCACTCGTTGTAGCGTTTTCGAGAGTATGGGTAGGAGTGCATTATCCATTTGATGTAATTGCAGGAATTGTACATGGAGTATTGATAGCATTATTTACGCAGTATGTTGTATTTAAAATACGTCCTGTTTCTACATTGATTGCAAAGCCTATTTTTCAAGGGGAAAACTAGCTAAAAAGAGTCGAGTCGGTTGGATGAGTGCTAGCTTTCATGCGCATAAGAGAATAGATAAAAGCAGAAACATGGTTACACGATTTTTAGTAAGTGTGTATTGAAGAAGTATTCCTACAAACTGTGGAAGTGTGTTTTATAAGATTAAAAGACTGATAGCCTCCTAATTAAATAGGGGGCTTTTAGGTATGGATTAAAAGTATATAAGAGAAGCTTAGTTTTATAAATAGAAAATATTTGTGCCTAAGAAAAGACTGCCCTAACTCAAGGTGTTTGGACAACTTTTTTTGTTTTTCTCTTTTAGAACTAAGAGAACAGATGAAAATGTTATTGAATAGGAAACATTAAACATAGTACATTTAAAAAAGGAAAATCTTTCATAAAGAAGGTGAGAAAATGCTCGATAAAGCTGATGGTTCAATAAGGAATCATATGTATACAGCAGAAGAACAACAAAAGTTATATAAACGAACGTTAGTAATCGTAAGTATTTCACAAATGTTTGGTGGCGCAGGGTTAGCTGCTGGTATTACTGTAGGTGCACTTCTTGCACAGCAAATGCTTGGAACAGATGTATTCGCAGGATTGCCAGCAGCCATGTTTACAATGGGATCTGCAGGAGCAGCTTTAATAGTAGGAAGGCTGTCTCAACGTTATGGGCGCCGGATTGGGCTTGCAACAGGGTTTATGGTAGGTGGGCTTGGTGCTATTGGTGTCGTAATCGCAGCTTTAACAAATAGTATTATTCTCTTACTTGCTTCCTTACTCATATATGGTGCAGGCACAGCCACAAATTTACAAGCTCGTTATGCTGGTACAGATTTAGCAAATAAGAAGCAAAGGGCAACTGCGATTAGTATTACAATGGTTATGACGACTTTTGGTGCGGTAGCAGGACCCAATTTGGTGGGTGTAATGGGGAATTTCGCTCTCTCTATTGGTATTCCTAAACTTGCTGGTCCATTCATATTATCAGCAGCTGCGTTTTTGTTAGCAGGTCTCGTACTGTTCGTTATGCTTCGTCCAGATCCATTAATGATAGCGAACATGATAGAAACATATAAACAGGAACAGACAAATAAAGGGCATGTGATAACTAAGAAATCAATAGAAAATACAAGAGGCGTTACAGTCGGGGCAATTGTTATGATACTTACTCAAATTGTTATGGTTGCGATTATGACTATGACTCCAGTACATATGGAACGCCATGGGCATGGATTAAATGAAGTGGGCCTTGTTATTGGATTTCATGTAGGAGCAATGTACCTTCCATCACTCGTTACAGGAATTCTTGTTGATAAGATTGGTAGAATGGCAATGAGTATTGCTTCCGGAGTTATACTACTTAGTGCGGGAGTGGTAGCTGCCATTGCACCGAGCGATTCTTTAATTCTCCTGATCATTGCTCTTTCTTTACTTGGTTTAGGATGGAACCTTGGATTAATAAGTGGGACTGCTCAAATTGTTGATGCAGCAGAACCTTTAACGCGTGCAAAGACACAAGGGAAAGTAGATGTTTTTATTGCGCTGGCAGGAGCTTCTGGGGGAGCAATGTCAGGCATGGTGGTAGCTAATGCAAGCTATACGGCATTATCATTAGCTGGAGGGGCTTTAGCCTTGTTGCTCGTTCCTGTTGTGATTTGGTCTCGAAAAGGTGAAGAGCATGACATAAAATAGAAGTCCTGAAAGTTTTGCAGATTGATTTGTACTGACAGAGAAAAAGAGATGGATAGATAGTTGCTAGAAGAAATCAAAGAAGTTACTGCATAAAATGAATCTCATAAAATTGTAAGAGGTATATCTTCTTTTAATAGCTTAGTAGAGGCTGAAGCCCTCCGCTGATAAAAGGTGTATTTTAGTAGAAGGCTTGTCTGCAATCATATTAGTAATGTGATGTGTAGTGTTTGCAAATGAATACGATTCGATAAAGTTCAATTCGGTATATTTTACTGAGTAAATATATAGTATAGAAAACTTTTACTGATGTAATTAAATTAATGCTGTTTTTGGAAAATAGGTTAGTCCATAAAGTGTTTTTGCATATATTGGAGTGAGGTGATGTTACATGACAAGGAAAGCATCCCCACTTAAACTTGGAAATGAAACATACGGAACACTCAAGGTAGAGGAAGCGTTTTTACAAGCTTTAGAATCATATTTTATAAAGCGAAAAGATACAAAGTCTCTTGTTTAATGAAGTAAACACTTAAAATGGGGCGTATATCAGAAAAAACTGGCTACCTGTTCTCTGTATTCTATAGGGAACAGGTAGTCAGTTTTTTCGTAAATTTTATAATTATTTTAGTGTCTTTTTTACAAACAAAATAAAAATTAACAAACTAATAAGTCCCGATACAGCACAAACAATAAATATCATTTGATATCCCATGAGCTGTGAAACAAATCCTAGAAGAATAGCTCCTAAACCAATCCCTAAATCAAAAGCAGTAAAAAATGTAGCGTTTGCCACTCCTCTTTTCTCTGGTGGAGCTAATCGTATAGTTGCTACTTGAAGAGCAGGTTGTGCCGATCCAAATCCAATTCCGTACAAAATAGCTGTAATAACTAGTCCGATAAGCCCATTTGTCATTGTTAGGACTAATAGTGCGACTATCAGTATAAAAAGCGCAGGAACAATAATGACTCCTTCTCCATGTTTATCGGATATCTTTCCCGCAAGTGGTCTAATTACTATAAGTGTAACAGCATAAACTAAGAAGAAAGTACCAACATTAACTTGAATTTTCGCCGCAAACAGTGGTAAAAATGTTGTAATGCCACCAAAAGTAAAGGATAGGAAAAATGTAACAATAGCGATTGGTAAAACGGTTTTTTCAAAAAATGATATTGGTTTTTTTGATGTATGTTGAACTACTGGGACTTTTGTGCCAAGTGCAAGTATGAATGCAATAATTGCTAATGCTGTACATAGAAGAAATAGATAATGAAATGAAAATGATTTTGCTACCCAAAGACCTAATATTGGTCCTAAAGCCATGCCTAAAGTCATTGCAAGTCCATACCATCCCATTCCTTCTCCGCGACGAGATTGTGGAATAACATCAGTCACAGCCGTTCCTATCGAGGTTGTAGCAATTGCCCAACCGATTCCATGTAAGATACGTAATACAACTAAAAATACAATTCCTGTTACCCAATCATAAAAATACATTGTCATTGCAAAAAATAGTAGTCCACTTATTATAAATACCCGCCTGCCATATCGATCCATTAATCCTCCAACAATAGGACGAAAAATGACTGCTGATATTGTAAACACTCCAATAATAAATCCAACTTGAGATTCACTTCCACCTAATTGTTTAATAAACATAGGCAATGTTGGCATTAGTAAATAAAAACCACTAAATAGTAATAATGCTGTAATTGTCAGCATTATATAGCTTTTTGTCCATAAACGTTCCATTGTAATGTAATCCTGCTTTCTATCGTTTAATAAGTTGAGAATGGAAAGCTCGCATCAATTGGGTTTTTACTGCCCAAAAGTAACGAGATAAGCAAATAAAAAAGCAGTACCACCGCTATAGAAGTGTTGGTACTGCCATATTGAGTGCCAAGTGTTTTGTTAATTAAAACGTACTTGCTACTTTAACAGCCTTTTCAAGCCCTGCAGCAATAATTTCTTCTGTTTTATCAGGGAATTGGTTGTGGCCTTCAATCACGACTTTCTCCATATCTTTTACACCGAAGAAGCTCATCATACTTGCTACATATTTAACAGCCATTTCCATTTCAGCTTTTGGACCTTTAGAATATACACCGCCGCTTGCGTTTAATAATGCAATTTTCTTATTTCCAATAAGACCTACTGGACCTTCTGGCGTATATTTAAATGTTTTGCCCGCGCGGTTTAAGTAATCAATATATGTGTGTAGTACAGCCGGAATTGTTAAATTCCATAACGGGAAACCAAATACAACTTTATCAGCTGCAAGGAATTGATCTAAATATTTATCAGCAACAGATACAGCCTTTGCTTCTTCTGCTGTTAAATCAAATCCTCTACTAGCCTTAAATGTACCGTTAATCATATCTACACCTACATATGGTAATTCTTCCTTGTATAAATCAAGCTCTACCACTGTATCATTTGGATGTGATTCTTTGTAGCTTGCTAAAAAAGCCTCATATAATTTCACACTAACTGCTTGGTTTGCTGGACGATTGTTTGCTTTTACAAATAAAACTGTTGTCATTCTCTATTCCTCCTGTTACTCACTCTCTTATGTTGTTATATATTTATTTAATAAAAAGGGTATTATATTGTTCTTTATAATATCTTTTTAAAACTATACTCCATGTCTCCACCTAGAGCTTCAGCTGTATCACCAGTTTCTCTGAAGTCATGTGTATGAATTTTCTCAAACTGACCAAAATTTACTTGCTTATAAAATTCATAACAAGGAAATCCATCATGTGCACCTTCAATATCGACAGTACCATCTTTTTGGACATGTACAGTTAATAGATAGTCAACAGGAGGTGCATATACATTTAATGGATTGCTAGCACTTGCACTCATTTTAAATTTGACGTCATTTGACCCCCATACAACATCAGTGCACAAAATATTTTCCGTACTAGCTTTTCCTGTTCTCTTATTAACGGAACCATCAGGAGTTGTGATTCTTTCTGTTGTTATGCCGGTATTCGCATATGTGAAAATTTCTTTTTTATAAAAATCTATAACTATTTCTTGTTCAATTCTGGAACGCATAGCGTTTACAGCATATGGTGTAAATTCACGTGAGTCACCTTCGAATTGAATCACGTTTCCTGTTTGAGTATCCTTCTTAGGTTCAGTCCAAGACATTGGAATAAATACACTTGCTCTAACTTTAACGATATTAGTCATGAGACACACCTCTGCAATTCTTAATTTTATTTTGGATAATAATAATATTGACCCATTGAGCAAAACAGATCGCAATTTCTTTCGTATAAATATTTTTGCTGCTTGTAAACTTCTATTCAGTATTTATATCTAGATTGTCGTTTTAAAACTGTATTCCATTTCCCCAGCTAGCGCTGCTGGAGTGTCACCAGTTTTTCTGAAATCATGTGTATATATTAATTCAAATGGATCAAAATCTGTTTGTTTATAAAATTCATAGCAGGGGAACCCATCATGTGCACCCTCAATATGTGCAACCCCACTTTTGTTAACGTGTATAGTTAATACATAGTCAGCTGCAGGTGCTGCTGTATTTAAAGGATTGCTGGCACTTGCACTCATTTTAAAAGAAACTTCATCAGTACCCCACACAACATTAGTGCATACAATATTTTCTGTGCTTGTTTTCCCTTTTTTATACTCGATAGAACCATCTGGATTTGTAATTTTCACAGTTACGATACAAGCATTTGCATGTGAAAAAATTTCTTTTTTATAAAAATCAATAATCACTTCTTGCTCTAATCTCGACCGCATTGTGTTTACAGCATAAGGTGTAAATTCACGTGCATCACCAGTATATTCAAAAAGTTTTCCTGTTGTAGGATCTTTAATAGGTTCCAACCAAGCATACGGGGCAAAGACACTTCCTCTAATTTTCACGATGTTAGCCATGAGAAACCTCCATAATTTATTAATTTTTGTTTCGTTGAATCCCTTATATCTCTTATAACTAAATATAGTCAATTTGATTGACTATATTCCATATAGTACAATAGAAATTAGATGTAGTCAACCTGATTGACTTTGTTTAAGGAGGTTTTATGTATGAGTCATCAAGTATTTAGTGAATTGGATCTTACGTCACTTTTGTCATTATCCTTTAGCGCATCAATCAATGAACTACATGACAAATTGAGTGAATTGGGATTTGGAGACATTAGACCTGTACATGGTTTTATGTTTAAATGCATCACTCCTAATGGAGCGACAGGTATAGAACTAGCCGAATATTTAGGAATTACAAAGCAAGCTGTGAGTAAAATGGTGGATTATCTTGAGAAAAGTGGTTATGTAATGCGCAAAGCGCATCCAACTGATAAGAGAGGGAAAATTATTGTTTTGACAGAAAAAGGTTGGCTAGTAGTGCAAGCAAAAGAGAAGATACTAACTGAAATTGAACAACGTTGGATTGAAAACATAGGCGCTGAACGAATGCAAATGCTCAAAGAGGATTTAACAAAATTAGTTTATGAAGCAAATGAAGGTAAATCATCATCGAGGTTAAGACCTGTTTGGTAAACGTAGAGTTTACAAAGATGACCAACTAAACACCCATTAACTTAGGAAACAGATAATCCCCTAAATGATAAAAGTAGGTGCTTTTCTATCGAATGTGCACAAAATTTTTGTTTCAGGAATCATTGGATGGAATGGAAGAAGTGAAATAAGGAAGACTGCCCATTTTGATTATTGGGTAGCTTCTTTGTATTTTAGTGAAGAGTATATATTAGAGAATTTATGATTAGTCTTTATAGATCCAAACAAATTTTGGGTCTATATAAATATTTCAATCTTTCCACTGCCAAGGAGGCGGAGGGGTATCTTGATACTATAGATGAATTATTTAATAACAAAAAGGCATGTCCGTAATCATGTGGACAATATGATGCAAAAACTAAGGGGCAAAGGAGTTCACAAGCAGTTACCATATTTCTTCGTATAGCGGAGTTTGAATTATAATGACTAGGCCAACTTTATAGAAAAAGTTAGCCGTTTTTTCTATTCTCTTTCGCTTTATACCAATTACAGCAATGTATAGGAACAGAGGAGAGGGATATGTTGTAAATGCATGGTTGATTTAACAACATTGCAAAATCAGCCATGTATTTTGAAAGTTTCTTCGCAATAAATCTTCTTTTTTGATCCAGAAATACAATAAGCCAGTGTCTCCCCAGTACATTCCAGACTCATCGTTAGTATCAAGTTGTAACAGTAACATCCAATCTTGAGGACTGCCAGGCAAATGTTTTATCTCTTTATCTGAAGGATACCCATTTCCTAAAGAGATTCCGTTTGTAACAAGATGACACTCTTCCGCCATTTCTTCTGATTGAATAGCTTGTGCGGAGCCGAGTAAATGATGCAGTCCATCGAGATATAAATCTTCTATTTCTTTATAAAGATCCCATTCATCATCATTTGATAAACCTGTTTTTTCGATTTTTTCTTTTGCTAATGTCCATGTTTCTTGAAAGGAAATGATGGAAGGAGGGAACACTTCTGTTTGAAGTTCTCGTCGCTTTAGGTTTTCTATATTTTTCGTGTACAGAACGCAGTGTCCTCCCATATCCCTCGGGTCAAATCCCCACGGTTGTTCTTCTGCGTCATAAAAGAAATACAGCATGCCCTTCGTAGGCAGTGGGTTTCCTTTGTGATAAGGTTGTACTTCTTCTAAATTCAGTTGTCCAATAAAGTGTAGCGGTATGTCGTTGTATGTTGGAATCTTTAATTCATCAGGTAAATCTGGAAAACCCCCTAATTTGGACGTTCCTATTGCTATTTGCTCATCAGATCCTTTACGTAGACGAATTTGAATTGTTGGCTCAAGAGAATTTAAAATATGTTTTTCTAGATGCATGGCACTATATTTTCCGAGCACATTTTGTAGTGTTTGTTTCATAATGTATCACCCCATTCTTATTGTACAACAACTTGTTTGTATTTTCTGGAAATAATCAAAAATATTGAAAATTATGTTAAAATAGCGTTAGTGTAGGAAAAGGGGGATTATTTTATGACAAAAGATCGTCTTGCTCAGGTAGATTTAACGAAAAGAATGGAATCAAAATCAAAGTATAATAAGAAGCTTGAAAAGTATCAAAGGCGCTTATTAGCGTTGCAGCAAATTTTACAAAAAGAAAAAATAGCCGTTATTATGGCGATGGAAGGTTGGGATGCGGCTGGAAAAGGAGGGGCAATTAAACGAATTACTGAGCATCTGGATCCGCGTGGATTTCAAGTAAATCCAATTGGTGCGCCTGCTTCTCATGAAAAACGTTACCATTATTTGCAACGCTTCTGGCGGAAAATTCCTCAGTATGGTCAAATCACAATTTTTGATCGCTCTTGGTATGGTCGTGTATTGGTAGAGCGTGTAGAGGGATTTGCTACAAAGGAAGAATGGACGAGAGCATATGATGAAATCAATGATTTTGAAAAACGATTAACAGATGATCATTACATAGTAGCAAAATTCTTCTATCATATTAGTAAAGATGAGCAGCTGGCACGATTTAAAGATCGTGAGAAAAATCCTTTGAAGAGATGGAAAATTACAGATGAAGATTGGCGCAATCGTGAAAAGTGGGATGAATATGTCGAGGCAATCGAAGAAATGTTTGAGAAAACAGATAAACCGAATGCAAGATGGAATATTATCGCCAGTAACGATAAATTATATGCACGTGTGAAAACATTGAAAGTAATCATTTCATTAATTGAAGATTATTTTGTGGAGCATGGAATCGAATTGCCATCATACTATCATGAAATGAAAGAGAACATGCAAGAGGAAAGCGAACGTGTGTAAGATATAATGTATTAAATTTCCAAGGGATTGAACGTTATTCATCATAAGAAGTGTATGCAAAAAATGAAGAATATTATCGAAAATTAATGAATTTGTTTATGCCCATAATTGAAGTTTATTCTTGTGAAACCAGTATAATTATGCTAAGCTTTATGTAACTTTTAATGAACGGAGGGGTCTCCTTTGATTTTAATCAGATTACGTCTCAATACTTTGTGCCGATAATTGAATAGCGCTCAAAGGCTCTGTCTGTGTGCAGAGTGAACGGGATTGGTCTGCCTATTTTAAAGGAACCCTTTATTGAACTGATATGTGAAAAGAGGGAGGGACGAATACGCCCTCTTTTTGTTTTGCCTTTATAATAGAATGATGTGATATATGTGTATGTTTTTTAGGGATACGTATATCATTTGTGACGTATTGGCCATGTAACAATTTGAAAGCTATGCTTTCTTTTGTTTATTTGTCGCACTCTCATCCGTTTACGAAAAACACAGGCAGTGACCTGTGTTTTTTAATTTTACGTAATCGAAATGGAGGAATGAATATATGGAAGAACTAGTACAAAAAGCAATATTAGTCGGAGTGAATTTAAATAATGAAAGTGATTTTGAATATTCAATGGAGGAGTTAACAAACCTTGCGGAAGCGTGTGATGTGGAAGTTGTAGGGCAAGTTGTGCAAAATTTACATCGCGTGAATCCATCGCATTATATCGGAAAAGGGAAAATTGAAGAAGTTTCTGCTTTTGTGAAGGAAGCAGATGCGAATATGGTTATTTTTAATGATGAGTTATCACCTTCGCAAATTCGAAATTTAGAAGCTGACTTAGATTGTAAGGTCATTGATCGTACCATTTTAATTTTAGATATTTTTGCGCAGCGTGCTAAGACGAAAGAAGCACAGTTGCAAGTTGAAGTAGCGCACCTGCAATATATGATGCCACGTTTAATTGGTCTTCGTGAATCTTTAGGAAGACAGAGCGGCGGCGTTGGTACGAAAAACAAAGGTGTTGGTGAGAAGAAATTAGAGCTCGATCGTCGTAAAATTGAAGAACAGATTGCAGTATTAAATAAAGAGCTAGAAGCGCTTGTTGCGCAGCGACAAACACAGCGTAAACAGCGTAAGAAAAATGAAATCCCTGTTGTTTCATTAGTGGGATATACAAATGCTGGTAAATCAACGATTATGAATACGATGCTTGAGATCTTTAACGGTTCGACTGAGAAACAAGTATTCGAAAAGGATATGCTATTTGCGACGTTGGAAACGTCAGTGCGAAATATTGAACTTCCAGATAATAAATCGTTTTTATTAACAGATACAGTTGGTTTTGTAAGCAAGTTGCCACATCATCTTGTAAAGGCATTCCGTTCTACATTAGAAGAAGTAGCGGAGGCAGATTTATTGATTCATGTGGTCGATTATGCAAATCCAAATTATGAACAATTAATTGAGATTACAAACCAAACACTAAAGAAAATTGGTGTTGAAAATATCGCGACCATTTACGCATATAATAAATCAGATATGATGGATGTTGAAATTCCGAAAACCCAGGAGGACCGAGTATATCTGTCTGCAAAACAACAAATTGGGATTGAAGAACTTGTAGAAATGATTCGTTCTCACATTTACAAAGAGTATACAAAGTGTGAGATGTTAATTCCTTATGACCAAGGGCAAGTTGTTTCTTATTTCAATGATTATGCACATGTTACATCTACGAGTTATGAAAATGAAGGTACGAAAATTTCACTTGAATGTAAGACGAGTGATTTTGAAAAATATAAGCGTTTTGTTATTTAAAATGAAAAAGATATTGATTTTATTTGAAATTTCTAGCTATACTAAAAATAGCGTTAATGAAATTGAAAGAACGGAAGGGTGAACCAATTACATGAAGTACTAATCCTATTTACGAAAGCAAACAATTGAAGGTTATTTTTAGCAGATCATTACTCTGTTATTTGTGATGTCTTCAATTTGCGTTTTTCAGAATAGGATGGGACTTCTATAGTTGGATCTAAAAGGGGTAGTCTCTTTTGGGGTACACCTATAAATGATTTATGCCTCCTATTCTGAATGGATATAGGGGGCATTTTTTGTCTCCTACATTGGATAAAAGGAGATGTTACTATGTTTTTATTAGAAGCTAATCATATAAAGTACTATGTACAGGATGGTTTATTACTAGATGTGGATCAATTGCAAATCCATAAAAATGCTCGAATTGGATTAGTTGGTAGAAATGGAAGTGGGAAAACAACGTTATTCCAAATGTTAGCTGGAAAAATTTCTCCAGAAGAAGGGAGCGTTATTCAACATACTGGGTGTGAACTTTTACCGCAGCTTAAACGAACAGATACAACAAAAAGCGGTGGTGAAGTGACGCAAGAATATATCCAAAAAGCTCTTCTGAAAGATCCAGAGCTTTTACTTGCAGATGAACCGACCACAAACCTCGATACAGAACATATCGAATGGTTGGAGAAGAAGCTAAATATGTGGCAAGGAGCATTTATCATTATTTCACATGATCGTGCATTTTTAGATGCTCTTTGTACAACGATATGGGAATTGGATGAAGGAAAGATAAAAGAGTATACAGGCAACTATAGCGATTATGTAAAACAAAAAGAAGTAGAGCTCAATCAAGAACAATTAGCGTATGAAAAGTATGAGAAAAAGAAAAGGCAGTTGGAAGAAGCATTGAAGTTAAAGGAGAAAAAAGCGGAAAGAGCAACAAAGGCGCCAAAAAAGGTAAGTAAATCCGAAGCGAGAATTACAGGAGCAAAGCCATACTTTGCCAAAAAGCAAAAGAAGCTACAAAAAACAGCAACGGCCATTGAAACGAGATTAGAAAAGCTTGAAAAGGTAGAAAAAGTAAAAGAGCTTTCGCCAATTAAGATGAATTTGCCAAATGCAGAAACGTTTAAAAACCGGATTATTCTTCGTGTAGATGGTGTAACAGGTAAAGTTGGGGAACGTGTGCTTTGGAGCAAAACAAGTTTTCACATTCGAGGCGGTGATAAATTAGCGATTATCGGTTCAAATGGAAGTGGGAAAACGACATTTGTAAAAAAAATCATGAACCAAGAGTATGGTATTAAGCTTTCACCGGCTGTTAAAATTGGATATTTTAGTCAAAATTTAAACATATTAGATACAGAGAAATCAATTATCGAGAATGTCCAATCCTCTTCAAAACAGGATGAAACACTGATTCGAACAGTTCTTGCGAGAATGCATTTTTTCAGAGATGATGTCTATAAGTGGGTAGGGGTTTTAAGTGGCGGTGAGCGAGTGAAAGTAGCGCTGACAAAGCTATTTTTAAGTGATATTAATACTTTAGTGTTAGATGAGCCGACGAACTTTCTTGATATGGAAGCTGTTGAAGCGTTAGAGTCTCTTCTAAAAGAATATGAAGGGAGTGTAATTTTTGTCTCGCATGATCGCCGGTTTATCGAAAATATTGCTACGCGAATTTTAACAATTCGTAATCAAAAGATTGAATTATTTGAAGGGAACTATCAGCAATATAAACTCAATCAAGTGGGAAAGACGCGAGATACGAAAGAAGATAAGCTTCTTTTACTTGAAACAAAAATATCGGAAGTGCTAAGTCGCTTAAGTATTGAACCGTCCGAAGAATTAGAAATAGAATTTCAAAAACTTTTAAAAGAAAAACGAGAATTATAATTAAAGTTGATTAGAAAAAAGTACATCACGACTAATGGAGTGATGTACTTTTTTTGAGCTAGGTGCTGTCTTTTGTTTTTGCTAACATGCGGATAGAACTTAAGAGTGCAACAATCTTGTTTGTCTCTCTCTTCATCTTTGCTGATATAAAATAATCTAAAGAAAACTCCTTCCATTCAACGTTATAAAAATATATAAATTTAATGATTTATGTATATAGGTGAAATCGAAGTTGTGTTGCTGGAAAAAGAAATAAAACCAGTATAGAATAGAAAATGTTTTAAAAATCAGAAATTATTACAGTAAGTTGTAATGTTAATTAGTTACATTTTCTGTTTTTTAGGGAAGGAGAGAGTGAATTATGCAGGCAGTTTCAAAGGAAAATAAAATAGCTTCACCAACGATATATCGTATTTTATTTGCGATTAGTTTCGGTCATTTTTTAAATGACTCGATGCAAGCTGTTGTACCGGCGCTGTTTCCTATTTTGGAAAAGTCGATGAATTTGTCTTATATGCAGGTAGGATGGATTGCATTCGCGTTAAATATGACGTCATCGATTATGCAGCCGGTGTTTGGGATGTATTCAGATAAGAAACCATCTCCATTTTTATTACCGCTCGGTATGTTTTCGAGTATGCTTGGGATGATTGGACTTGCGTTCGCACCAAACTTTATTATCGTTATTATTTCAGTTTTATTTATCGGATTAGGATCAGCAGTCTTTCATCCTGAAGGCGCACGTGTTGCGTATATGGCAGCTGGTGCAAAGCGAGGGTTAGCGCAGTCAATTTATCAAGTAGGAGGAAATACAGGGAATTCTCTTGCACCAATTTTTACAGCACTAATTTTTGTTCCGCTTGGGCAAATTGGATCACTTGGATTCACGGCTTTTGCAGCGGTAGGTATTGTGTTATTAATTTTTGTTTCAAATTGGTATAAAAAAGAGTTAGTAAATGGTGCGATGCGAAGAAAGAAACGAGCTGCACTTGAGGCGGAGAATGCAATTGTTAGTAAACGTATTAAGTTTGTAATTGTTCTTCTTGTTTTCTTAACCTTTGTTCGTTCTTGGTATGGAGCTGGCATTGGGAACTTCTATCAGTTTTATTTAATCGAGCATTATGGTTTGTCTATTAGAAATGCACAGTACTTTGTATTTGCTTTTATGATTGCTGGGGTACTGGGTACATTCTTTGGCGGGCCATTAGCAGATCGATTTGGTAAGAAAAATATTATCGTATTTTCAATGATAGGTTCTGCGCCGCTTGCACTTTTATTACCACATGTTTCTCTAGCGTGGGTTGTGCCGTTATTTTTATGTATCGGTTTTATTAGTTCCAGTAGCTTTAGTGTTATTGTTGTGTATGCGCAGGAGCTTGTTCCGGGAAAAGTTGGAATGGTGTCAGGATTAATTGTCGGTCTTGCGTTTGGCCTTGGAGCATTAGGTGCCGTTGTTCTTGGGAAATTAGCAGACGTGTATAGTCTGCAATTTATTATGGTATTATGTAGTTGTTTACCATTAATTGGACTTACGTCATGGTTACTACCAAGCGATCGAAAAACACGATAGAATAGGGGCTGCGCTATGAAACTATGTCAAAATGTTACAGAATTAATTGGAGATACACCTGTCTTACGGTTATCGCGATTCGTTCCAGAAGATGCGGCAGATGTGTATGTGAAATTGGAAATGTTTAATCCATCTCGTAGTGTGAAAGACCGAGCGGCGTATAATTTAATTCATATGGCGGAAGAGAAAGGTCTCATTAAGCCAGGTGATACGATTATTGAACCAACAAGTGGAAATACAGGGATTGGTTTAGCGATGAACGCAGCTGCTAAAGGATACAAAGCGATTTTAATTATGCCGGATAATATGTCAAAAGAACGGATTAACTTGCTTAAGGCATATGGAGCAGAAGTTGTTTTGACACCTGCAGAACAAAGAATGCCAGGAGCAATTGCGAAGGCAGTAGAATTACAAAAACAAATATCAAATAGCTTTATTCCGCAGCAGTTTGAAAATCCAGCAAACCCGAATGTTCATCGCTATACAACAGCTCTTGAAATTTATGAACAAATGGATGGAAAGTTAGATGCATTTGTAGCAACTGCCGGAACTGGTGGAACCATTACTGGCACAGGGGAAACATTGAAAGAGAAACTACCAAATTTATATATTGCAGTAGTTGAACCGAAAGGATCTCCTGTTTTATCTGGTGGTGTGCCGGGTCCTCATAAACTGGTTGGAACAAGCCCAGGGTTTATTCCGAAAAACTTAAATACGGAAATATATAATGAAATTATTCAAATTGCGGATGAAGAAGCGCTTAGTACAATGAGAAATCTAGCAAAACAAGAGGGGATATTAGTAGGACCATCTTCAGGTGCCTCGGTCTATGCTGCAATCACGATAGCAAAACAATTAGGTGCTGGTAAGAAAGTGTTATGTATTGCACCTGATACGGGAGAGCGTTATTTAAGTATGGGATTGTTTGAATAAGAAACATAATAAAAGAGATTGTATGTATCATATACAATCTCTTCTTTGTTTTATTTTACTAATTTTTTTAATATAGGTAAACGACCAATCCGATCACCAAGAATATGTGATGCTAGGCCACTTGTTAATACGAAAGTAAGATAGACAATTCCTCCAACCACGCCGCAAATAATAACGATTAGCAATGATTCGATATAAGGTTGTCCAGGGATTAGCCATCCGATAATCGTTTTTAATCCTATTACGACAGCGGACATTGCTGCGGAGTAAATTGTAATAAGAAATACTGTTTTAGCTGTTTCTGCAATATCAAACTTCGCAAATTTGACGATGCAATATAGCATAATGATATCAGAAACGAGATATCCAAGAATTGTTCCAAGTACTGCTCCATGCCCACCTAATAGATATAGAAGTGGCGTATTCACTAAGATTTTTACGAGAATACCAACTGAGAATGCAATCATTGTTTTTCGCTGATAATCAATGCCTTGTAAAATGGCTGCTGAAACAGTGAAAATCGCACTTAATACTGCTGATGGTGCATAAGAAATTAAATATTGAGACCCGCCTAAAGCGGTATCAGGACTCATATATACCATTCGGAATGCGTCATATGCGATGCTAGCGAGTCCGAATGCAGCAGGGATTGTGAAGAATAATAACAACTGGAAAATCTTTGTAATTTGTTCTTGTAATTCTTCTAGTTTCCCGCTTGTAAATGATTTTGTTATCGCTGGAATAATCGTAAGTGAAAATCCAGTTGCGAGCGAAGCGGGAATCATAATTAATTTTTGAGCATAGTTCGTTATATAAGCGAAAATCGCATTCGCAGTTTCAAGCGGTGTTCCAATTGCTCTTAGTGCATCAGCAACTGTATATTGATCCACTAAAGTATAAAGTGGAATAGCGATCCCTACAAAAACAATAGGGATTGCGTAACGAAGTAGCTCCATATAAATGCTTTTTAATGAAACGTTTGAAGCCCTTGTTTTTAGTTCGCCTGCAGGTGGTTTTAAATGATTATATTTTTTCCAATACATGATTAAAATTGAAACGCTGGCAATTGCTCCAATAACAGCTCCGAATGTAGCGACTGCAACAGAAGAAGCAACGGAACCACCTAGTAATTTTGAAACGATAAAACTACCTACTAAAATGAAAATGACACGTGCAATTTGTTCCACAACTTGAGAAACAGCACTTGGCTTCATATGTTGGAATCCTTGGAAATATCCACGTGTTACACTCATTGCTGGAACAATAATGAGCGCAAAACTTAATGCTCGCATTGTAAGTGTTACATCAGCGATAAACCCCGGATCAGGTGTTTTGGAACGAATAATAAACTGCGATACGTAAGGTGCTCCGATAAATAAGATTAAAAATCCAGCGAAACCCATAAGCAGCATGATTTTCACACTAGAATTATACAGTTTCTTACTTGTGTTATAGTCACCTAATGCATTATATTTAGCGACAAATTTCGATACAGCAATTGGAATGCCGGCTGTTGAAAAGCTAAGCAAGATGCCATACCAAGAATATGCATACGCATATAAAGCAACCCCTTGTTCACCAACTAATAGTTGAAAGGGAAAGAAGTATATAAAGCCTAAAATACGCGAAATCATTGTGGCACCGCTTAGTAAAGCTGTACCTTTTAAAACTTTTGAAGTAGACAAAACCTTTCCTCCTACTCGTGCTCTGTTACAATCATCCTATACTACTATAAACCTGTCAGTGGATTTTATAAAGCATAAACCATAAGTCGTGCAATAGTATTCATCAAAAAGTCATATTTTGAATTTTTATAGCAACAAATAGCAAATTAATACATAAAAATTCAAAAAAATCAGTTGACACTCTTTTTATTGTATGATAAAAATGATAGTAATCAATTCGGAAAACATATAGTTGGGCAATGAAAGGGTAAAGTAGTGAAAATCTCCCTATGACAGAGAGCTGATGGTTGGTGCGAATCAGTATATAGATTATTCATGAAGTTCGTCCTGGAGCATCTTTCATAAATCTCACATTGTGAAGAAATGAAAGACGGTAGTATATACCGTTATCAAATAAAGTGGTGAAGAATTTTTTCACAACTAGGGTGGTACCGCGATATATATCGTCCCTACGTTTTTACGTAGGGACGTTTTTTATTTAGGGGTTATTTTAGTTGTATCTTCATAACTAGGGTGGTACCGCGATATTTTATCGTCCCTACGTTTTCGTAGGGGCTTTTTTTATTTCGGCAGTTTCTTAGTATTCTTCACAACTAGGGTGGTACCGCGATATTTTTATCGTCCCTACGTTACTGTAGGGGCGATTTTTTGTTTCTGAAGGGAAGTGGTTGTATTAGAAAGGGAAGAGGATAGAACAATACGAGTAAGTATGAAATGTAATAACAAGAAAAAATAGAAGAAGAGAGGAGATAGAAAGATGAATTCACAGCAATGGACATCGAAATTAGGTTTCGTTTTAGCTGCAGCAGGTTCAGCAATTGGCCTTGGCGCAATTTGGAAGTTTCCGTATATGGCCGGTATTGGAGGGGGCGGTGCCTTCTTCCTAATATTCATTGGTTTTACTTTACTGATTGGTTTACCTTTATTATTGGCAGAATTTTCAATCGGAAGAAGTACGCAAAAAGAGGCTGTTGATGCGTATAGAGAGATCGCTCCTAAAACATTATGGCCGTGGGTTGGTAAGTTAGGGATTGTAACATGTTTCATATTGCTTTCTTTCTACAGTGTTGTAGGAGGTTGGATTTTATTATATTTATGGAATGCAATTACAGGTAGACTATGGGAAGGAAATGGTGCATACGAAGCAACATTTGGTGAAATCATTTCCAATCCATATTTAGCAGTTGGATCACAGCTATTATTTATTCTTATTACTATTTTTATCGTAAGTAAAGGCGTGCAAAATGGTGTTGAAAAAGTAAATAAATACTTTATGCCAGCACTATTCGTTTTGTTCTTTGTGTTAATTGTTCGTGCGCTTACATTAGATGGAGCGGGAGAAGGGGTACGTTTCTTCTTACAACCTGATTTTTCGCATGTAACGTCTGAGGTTGTTTTATATGCGATGGGGCAATCGTTCTTCTCATTATCTGTCGGTGTGGCAGTAATGGTAACGTATAGCTCGTACTTGCCGAAAGAAGAAAATTTACCGCGTTCAGCATTTTCTATTGTTGGTTTAACACTTGTTATTACATTACTTGCGGGACTTGCAATTTTCCCGGTTGTATTTGCATTTGGAATGGAGCCATCTCAAGGACCGGGATTACTATTTATTGTATTACCGGCTATCTTCAGTAAAATGGCATTTGGAAAACTATTTTTCATTATTTTCTTATTACTATTCTTTTTTGCTACTGTAACATCTGCAATTTCTATGTTAGAGATTAGTGTTGCTTCCTTAACAAAAAAAGGAAAGGGAAAACGTGAAAAAATGGCATTGATTGTTGGATTACTAATCTTTGTTGTTGGAATTCCATCGGCACTATCATATGGTGTATTAAGTGATGTGAAGCTCTTTGGAAAAACAGTGTTTGATTTAGCAGACTTTGCAGTAAGTAACGTTCTTATGCCGCTTGGTGTATTATTAGTTGCAATCTTCGTGCCGTTAAAAATGAAGAAAGATGTATTAATGAAAGAACTGGGTGTAAGTAAAAATAAAGGCTATAAATTATTTGTATTATGGTTGTTCTTACTTCGCTATATAGCGCCAATTGCAATTATTACCGTATTTTTAAATGTAATTGGAGTGATTTAAAGTACAAAAGGCTCTAGCATAACGTTATGCTAGAGCCTTTTAATTATAGAATTATCTTTTCTGCAATTCGTTTACTGTAACAAATTGATAGCCTTTTTTAGATAAAGAATCTAAAATGCCTTCAATGGTCTTTAAGGAATTATCAGAATCGTCATACATGGAATGTAATAAAATGATAGATCCAGGTTCTACATTTTTTGTAGGACCATCATCAAAGGTTAGGGCGAAGACTTTTTGATTTGTTTCTACTCGATTTGTTAATTTACCAAATAGTTGATACGTTCGTGAATTCATTAATTTATAAGTTCCAAAGAGTAGGAAGAGTGGTTAGTATAATCAATGATGTAATGATTCTTTTGTTCATAAAGCGCCCTCACATTATTTTTAATTTTAAAAAGTAGTGGGATGCAAGTGAGGAAAATTTATCATATAATAAAGTTGAATCAAAAGGTATATTAGGAGGTGTTGATATGGCGATTACAATACAATTGCCAGACACTGCAGCGTCTCATGCAAAGCCAAGTATGGAAATGGCGATACTTTGCGTGAGGTAGACAAGTAATATTCAATCGCCAAAATGAGCTCGTATCATTTCTTTTATATTTGGCTTTGCACCTTATTGAAATGAACTATAAAAAATAAGGGGCGAGCAGAAATGAAATACGTAAAGGCAGCGACTGTTTTACCAGAAAGCTTAATTGCAGAAATTCAAAAGTATGTACAAGGTGAAACAATTTACATTCCAAAACAAGAAACTAAACATTATAAATGGGGTGCACGATCTGGCGGAAGAAAGCAACTTGATGCACGGAATAGAGACATTAAACATGCTTTTAAAAGTGGAACTACCATTCATCGATTAGCAGAGGAATACTTTCTTTCTACGGAAACGATAAAAAAAATCGTGTATTCAAAATAATAATGAAAAGCACTGATTATTCAATTAGAAATAATCAGTGCTTTTTGTGTATACTTTGTTTATGAATCGTTTTCGACATTTTATAAAATAAGTGTATTGTATACAATAAAAAGAGATCAACAATTTGTATGGAGTGATAATAATGGAAGCATTTATTAGAAGTGATCAATATAATTTTATAAAATCACAAACTCATATTCTAGCGCATGGACACGCAACAGCAAACGATAGAGGTGTTATTGCTGCGCTGAAGTCTCTTGCAATAGAAAAAGTGTTACATGTTTTTGAAAATCTTACTGATGAACAAAAAAAAATAATCGATACGATTTTGGCAGTTGAAAATAGAGAGAACGCAGAAGCGTTTTTACTTCAGTTAAATCCATATGTTATTCCGTTTCAGGAAATTACACCACAAGCGTTAAAAAAAATATTTCCTAAAGCTAAAAAATTGAAGCTTCCTGAAATAGAAGAAATAAATATGAAAGAAATGTCGTATTTAGGTTGGATTGATAAAGGAACGGGCAGAAAGTTTATTGTAGCAAAGGCTAAAAATAAGTTTGTTGGCTTGCAAGGCACATTCCAAAGTATAAATAAAAAGGGCATTTGCTCATTATGCCACGGTCATGAAGAAGTAGGGATGTTTTTAGTTGAAATAAAAGGTGATGTACCAGGTACCTTTGTTAAGAAAGGAAACTATATTTGCAAAGATAGTATAGTGTGTAATCAGAATATGACTTCACTTGATAAATTACATGACTTTATTGAGAGATTGAGGAAATAAATTATTGCAAAAGATCGTACTAAACTACATTCATCACTATAATTGTATGTGAGTTCAAGAAAACAAAAATGACCTGTTCCCTAAAGAATAGAGGGAACAGGTCTAGGGATACTTTTCAATAGGTAGGAGATGTAAATCTCTACCCATTGAAATTCACTTAGATCATAACGCCATTATCTGCAAAGCGATACCACTTTCCATCAATGAACAGGTAGCTAGTAGCCATGGAACCATTTGTATTTAGATAATACCAAGTAGATCCTTCTTTTAACCAGCCAGTAGCCACAGAACCATTTGTATTTAGATAATACCAAGTAGATCCTTCTTTTAACCAGCCAGTAGCCATAGAACCATTTGTATTTAGATAATACCAAGTAGATCCTTCTTTTAACCAGCCAGTAGCCATAGAACCATTTGCATTTAGATAGTACCAAGTATCGCCTGCTGGTAACCAGCCTGTAGCCATAGTCCCATCTCCATAAAAGAAATACCAAGTCCCTTTTATATTTTTCCATGCTGTAGCCATGGAACCATCTTCATTATAGTAATACCAAGTGCCTTTATAGGGCCCACTAGTAATCTCACGCCAACCTGTCACCATAGTCCCATTATCATTAAAATAATACCCTTTATCATTAATCAATTTTTCCCCTATAGCCATGGAACCATCTTCATTGTAGTAATGCCAGCCGTCGGAACCACCAAAGTGTTTCCAACCTGTCACCATGTTGCCATTATCATTAAAGTAAAATGTTTGTCCTATAATCGTTTTTTTATCTGTGGCCATGAATCCTTCTTCATCGAAGTAATACCAAGTGCCTTTAATATTTTTCCAATCTTTAACCATGGAGCCATCTTCATTAAAATAACGCCATTTTCCGTTATAAGACACAGGTCCATTAAATTGTTTCCAACCTGTCATCATAGCTCCATTATCATTAAAATAATATGTTTTTTTATTAATAGTTTTCAAGTCTGTAACCATAATTCCATCTTTACCAAAGAAATACCAAGTGCCGTTGATCTTTTTCCAATATTTAGCTGTATTACCATCTTCATTAAAGTAATACCAAGAACCTCCATATTTTGACCAATGTGGAACCATAGCCCCATTTACTTCACCTTGCTCAATTGCATATGTATGATTTTGAACAACTACATTTTCTTCTGCATGAGAAACTGTAGGAACTACAAACATTGCAGCCATTAAAATTGGTAAAATAGATTTCTTCATTTTCCATATCCCCCAAATAATGAATAATTTTAGTTTTTATTTTCACAAAAGAATTATATTCTGTAATATTGAAATAATCAATGTGTCTTGTAATATAAATGTAATGTTTTTTGATTTATTGAAATTTAATTTGCTTTTTTGTCATAAATTAAGTGGGTTTCCAATTTAAGTAACTTACTTTATTTCTTGAATCATTATCATCCCTTGAATAGACCGCACCAATTACAATTATATATGTAAAATAAAAACGCCTATTATATCATGTGTGCCATTTTATAAACGCACTCTTTTAATAAGTGATTTATGAAATTTCTTGCCTTTTAATAAAAACTATTTTTCATACTTTGTATGTTGATTAGAATAAGCTATTCAATTATGCATAGACAGAAAAAGAGTGAATAGAGGGTAACGAATCATTTTCTATATGGCATGATTTTTGCACTTTAATAAAAAAACATTCATATAAAAAAAGTTTCTTTCGGGTGCAAAAAATTATGTTTGAAAAGGGGAAATGAGAAATGAAATATCCACTAACACCAGATGTAAAACCGGAATTTTGTACGACAGGTACATTTATGAGATTACCTTCAAGTAATGAGCAAGCAAAAGTGGCTATTTTAGGGATGCCTTTTGATACTGCTGCTTCTTTTCGCGTTGGTGCGCGTTTTGCTCCACAAGCAATCCGTCAAGCATCGATGACTTTGTTTCCATATCATCCGATTCATCATGTTTATCCGTTTGATGACACAAATGCGATTGATATTGGTGATGTTTCTGTGATTCCACATAATATTCATCGCAGCTATGATTTAACAGAGGAAGCCGTTTTTGGGTTAATGCAGCAAGGAATCATTCCAATAGGTCTTGGAGGGGATCATTCTGTTACATTAGCAAGCCTTCGTGCGGCAGCGAAAGTTCATGGACCTGTGGCAATGATTCATTTCGATTCGCACACAGATACATGGGATACATATTATGAGGAAAAATATTGGCACGGTTCGCCGTTTATACGTGCACATGAAGAAGGGTTACTACAGCCAGACAAAGTATTTCAAATTGGAATTCGTGGAACATTGAATCATCCTGGTGATATAGAAGCTAGCAATGACTTAGGATATAACGTTATTACAACAGCAGAATTATGTAATCGTGGTTTTGAAAGTGTCCTTGAGCAAATGCGAACAACGATTGGCGATACACCGTGTTTCTTAACGTTTGATATTGATTTTGTAGATCCATCTTGTGCGCCTGGTACAGGGACATTAGAAGTTGGGGGATTTAACAGTCGTGAGACATTAAATATGGTGCGTTCATTAAGTGGTTTTAATTATATTGGTTTCGATTTAGTGGAAGTGTTACCGCCATATGATCAAGCTCAAATTACTTCTTTATTAGCTGCGACACTAGTACATGATTTTGCTAGTTTGATTGCATTACAGTTGAAAAATGCAGCGAATAAGTAGAGAAATGATTTATTATATTGGAAAATAAAAAAGGTCAATGAGAAGATCTTCTCATTGACCTAAAGTATTCTCGTTGTTCATGAAGCAGGAATTTTTAAAAGATAATAAAAGTTAACCATAGCAAGATGTCAGGTAATAAAAAAACACTACCTGTTCAAATTATTGAAAAGGTAGTGAGAGATATGATTAATTCTTTTTCCAATTTTCTTCAATAAAATCTTCACGACCGGACTCTTTACGTTCCTGAGCATATTTCTCAGGATTTTTTTTGTAAAAATGTTGATGATATTCTTCCGCTTCGTAAAAAGGAGCAGCTGGACGAATTTCCGTCACGATTGGACCCTTAAACATACCGCTTTCTGCTATTGCTAGCTTTGATTTCTTAGCTAGTTCTTTTTGGCTTTCATTATGATAAAAAATTGCTGTGCGATAGGATGGCCCACGGTCAAAAAATTGTCCACCGTCATCAGTCGGATCAATTTGTGGCCAATATAAATCTAGCAATTTTTGATAAGGAAAAATAGAGGGATCGAATGTAATTTGAACAACTTCTAAATGTCCAGATGTTCCTGATTTCACTTGTTCGTATGTTGGATTTTCGATATGACCACCAGCATAGCCTGAAACAACTTTTTGAATACCAGGAAGTTCGTCAAATGGTTTTACCATGCACCAAAAGCAGCCACCTGCAAAGGTTGCGAGTTCGTATGTTTTTTCTGTCATTGCTGTAATCCTCCTAAATAGATATGTTTTATCTAGTATTATATAAATTGTTTTATTGCGCAATAAAAAAGATTTGAAACTATATGTTTTTTATAGACAAGAACCACCGCTCGCATCAATCAATTGACCGGTAATCCAACGGCTATCAGGGGAAGCAAGAAATGCAGCAGTATCTGCAATGTCCTCTATTTCACCTTGCTCACTTCTTAGGTTACTGTAAAGAAAGTTAAAGGGATTGTAGACAGTGTGAACATTTTTGTATTCCTCACAATGAATTTAAGCTGGCTATACAAATGACTTAATGATGAATCTGAATCATTATGGAGGCGCATTAAAGAACAACGATTCATATTTCAGGCTATTGCAAATAGCGTGAAAATTCATTATATTGGAATGCGATGAATTTTCATAAGTTGAATTGAGCTATATCTCCTAGGATCTAAAAAAGATGCAAGAACAGAAGGTTAGGGTAGGTGTACGGTTAGATTCAGTAGCAAATTTTTATTTGGAGTATAAACGGTGAAGTACCTGAAAACTTCCTATCAGCCAATAATTGTACGAATAGCTTGACCCTAAAAATAAGTAGGCAAAGAAAACTCTTACTCCCTATAAAAATTGGACTTTTGATGATAAGAGGTAACAGTCGCAAAAGAACGGTGAGTTCTCTTTTAGCTTTTATATATTCATTCAAATGATAAGAGTTGTAGTAAAATGGATCTTATTTTAATGATTATTTTGGTATAATTGCACATTATTAGTAAAAGTAAATACACATGATTCGTCTAACATTAACTCTCGGTGTCAGCAACCGGATAACTACTTAAGGCTGAAAAAGAATTTGCTAATTTTTTCGCAAAATGTAATGGGGGCTCCACTGATTGGAGATGAATGTACATGATTAATGGACTCGTATATAACCAATGGTTGTGTAAAGCACTAACAATAATTCCCTGTTGCACAATTGAACGCATAAATGAAGGGATTTCTTCTTGCAAAACAGCAATTTCTCCTAAATTTAAAGCATTTCCACTTTGATCCAAAGATTCAAAACTTACTCCTACAGGTATTACATAGCCACTCAGCTTTCCTTGAACAAGAACATTAAAATTGCGACGTAAAGATACCGAACAACCATTTTGATTTATTTTACTTTTTCCTTTAAGAATTGTAGCAAATTGTCCGCAAAGAATATTTAAGTCATTCATGGATCTACTCCCCTTTATCGTACAAAATGATGTATTTAGAGTTATAAGATAAAAAAGATTTATCTTATATTATCGTATAGTTCATGCGATAGGCTCATGCAGATTTT